>JBMOHG010000039.1:0-14469 GCA_049317965.1 Paludibacter sp. | reverse complement strand
CTTTGTGCATTAATTTTATTTCCAGTGGTATTAAATGCATTTTTATAAGCCATTAAAGCTTCACGCAAAGTATTGCCAACACCTACAATAGTATAATCTTCGATGGCTACCATGGCATACATTTTTACCAAACCTCCATTATCTTTCAACGTCATTACGTAAGTAGGTATATTGTTGATATTGTATGGAATAGGTAATGAAGCTGAAAAACCTTTTTCCTGAACTTTGCCTTTTGCAGAGTTTTGAGCAGCAAATTCTGTTGCACCACTTTGTTTGTACCAAATTGCTTTTTTGTTGCGGGTGTTAACCAACACAAACCCAACTGTAGCCTCATCTGCTCCAACAGAGGTAAGTCCTGTGTACCAATATGCTTCATTATCTTCGCCATAAACCAGCGAAACTTCTTCTGTTATTTGGAGTTTATTTTCATTAGAAAAATTCCAATAACCTTTCACATATTCACCCCAATTATTCAGTTGGCTTTCAATAAATTGTGCAGGTTGTATACGATCGACCCAAAGTGGGGCATCTTTAATGCTATATTCTTTTATTTCACCACTTTGAGCATTTACAATTACAACACCCTGAGCTTCTTCACCTGCAAACCCGATTGTTTTTTTGAATTTAGTTACTACCCAAAAAGGTATTCCTTCATCGTTAATTTCGAAAGAATAATCGGTTAGTCCTACATTCCAATATCCGTTAAAATATAAATATCGTTCCAGATTATCAAAAAAGTAAGCTTCTGATTGATGTTTAATATATATTTTTTTTCCGTTTATCTCTTGAACTAATTTTACATCTCGTTCATTTGTAGCATTAACCATCACATAACCAGGAGTTCCTTGAATATTTTTTTGCCACTTGAAAAATCCTGAGTGTAAAAGTGGTGCTATCCAATAAAGCTCAGTCCCAACTTTTTGAATATTAAAAGTACCTAATCTAACCTGACTTCCAAGAGCTGATTGTGAACCAAGTACTTTATCACCAAGTATTTCGGCCAAAGATTGATCGACAACACGAATTTTCTCAAGCGAAATAGGTAACATGTGTTTTGATAGATCTGCACCAATTTCAACTTTTCCAATCAGATTACGGTATTTATCGGTTCTAAATATCGCCCATGTTGTAATAGCCGGAACTACAGTGATATATACAAATAAAATACCCAAAAGAATTCCCGGAACTTTTAATGATTTGAACTTTGGTGGATGTTGAACATTAGTCTGATTTCCAAGTGTTTGTATAGTAGAAAGATTGTCAATTAAAATCCAGACTACAATTAGAAACATTAACAGAAGTGGAAAACTTAGAAACCGAAAATTCAGAACCGGCATGTAGACATACATTATTATTAATGCAGCCACCAATAACAAGAAAATGTTTTTTACTTTGTTCATAATGTGTTATTTTTAAAGAGTTTAATTCAATTGTATTATTAGCTAATTAAAATTCAGATGTAAAATGAAAATGAATTTTTTTGAAATCGTTTTGAGCCATTTGTAACATATAACCTGAGTCGGCCAAAAAAACATCGCGACCTTCTTTGTCTTTGGCCATATATTGTGCTTTACGTTTTTTGAAATTATCAAGTTCTGTAACATCGTCACTTTGAATCCAGCAGGCTTTGTAGAGTGAAATTGGATCCCAACGACATTGAGCATTATATTCGTGTAACAAACGGTATTGAATCACTTCAAATTGCAATTGACCAACTGTACCGATTATTTTTCGTCCATTGTATTGATTTGTAAATAATTGAGCCACACCTTCGTCCATCAATTGATTCACTCCTTTGTCCAATTGCTTGGTTTTCATTGGGTCGGCATTTTCGATATATTTGAACATTTCGGGCGAGAAACTCGGAATTCCTTTAAAATGTAATGCTTCACCAGATGTTAATGTATCACCTATTTTGAAAGTTCCTGTATCGGGTAAACCAACAATATCGCCAGCATAAGCTTCGTCAACAGTTTCTTTTTTCTGAGCCATAAAAGCTGTTGGGCTCGAAAACCGCATCATTTTACCATGCCGGACATGTTTGTAATTTACGTTTCGTTCGAACTTGCCGGAACAAATTTTCACAAAGGCGATACAACTCCGATGATTTGGATCCATATTGGCATGTATTTTAAATACAAATCCCGAAAATGCCTCTTCGTAAGGATTAATTTCGCGTTCTAAAGTATGAATAGGACGTGGCGAAGGTGCAATTTCAACAAAACAATCGAGCAACTCCTTTACTCCAAAATTATTCAGCGCACTTCCAAAGAAAACCGGCGCTAACTGACCATCCAGGTATTTTTCAATGTCGAATTCAGAATAAACGCCATGAATTAATTCCATATCCTCGCGCAATTTATGCGCATCTCGTTTTCCAACATAAGTTTCCAGTTCTGGATTATTTATGTCCGAAAATGCAACTGATTCACTAATTGTTTGTTTGTTAGGTGTATATAATTCTAAATTTTGTTTGTGAATATTGTAAACGCCTTTGAATGAAGCTCCCATATTTATAGGCCAACTTAAAGGTCGAACATTTATTCCAAGTTCAGCTTCCAGTTCATCCAATAAATCGAAAGGGTCTTTTCCTTCACGATCCATCTTGTTGACAAAAACAATAACTGGAGTTTTGCGCATACGACACACTTCCATCAATTTACGGGTCTGAGCTTCCACACCTTTTGCAGTATCAACAACAATAATTACACTGTCAACAGCAGTAAGCGTACGATAAGTATCTTCTGCAAAGTCCTGGTGACCAGGCGTGTCGAGGATATTTATTTTATAATCACGGTATTCAAAACCCATTACTGAAGTTGCTACCGAAATACCACGTTGTTTTTCAATTTCCATCCAGTCGGAAGTGGCAGTTTTCTTTATTTTATTCGATTTTACGGCACCTGCCACATGAATTGCACCTCCAAAAAGTAGTAATTTTTCTGTTAAGGTAGTTTTTCCGGCATCGGGATGACTGATAATTGCAAATGTACGACGACGTTGAATTTCGGAATTTAAGCTCATTTTATATTTAGTATGTTGTCACTTGTTTTTAGACTGTAATTTGGAGTGCAAAGGTACATTTTTTGAGTTGAATTGCCAAGTAAGGACAATATCTGCTTGATATTTTTGATTAATGAATGATAAAAGGTCGACTTCACAGCCGACCTTTTAAGCAAAATCACTAAATGTTAAACCAAAACAAACCTAAAATTTCAATCCCAATGTAATTACCAAATTATCAGTCGTAGTAAGTACTTTTGCAGGATCAGCTTTCAATGTTAATGCGTTAGAATTATATGGATAAAATGATTCATCAAGAATCTTGTGCATGTATGCGAAATCGACAAACCAACTTGCTTCACGATAACCAAAACCGGCAGATAAATAATTGATACTATTTTGTAAAAAATACTCAGTATCTGTCCGTACAGTATTGTATCTCATTAGCTTGGCAGCATTGGTTTTTGTTGCACTACTGGAATTTGCAAATCCGCCACGAACAGAAAAATTATCATTCAACTTATACTCTCCACCAATTTTTAGAGTTCGAACATCATTCAACATATCTTTCATTCCTGCATTTTCATCATTGAATTCCTGACTATCTCCGAATTCCCCCATTAAACGAGTGTCGGTAAAATTTGTAAAATTATACTCAGCGCTTAATAATCCTTTTTTCCCAACTATTAATGCTCCACTTACATTTATTTGCCACGGTTCTTGTAGTTGATAAATGCTACTGCCATCCGGAGCTTTTATATATCCTTTTTCAAATGCATCAAAATTAAGTTTTGAGTAATAATTGTCCTCTAATTTATAAATTGTTGGAACATGAACTGACAATCCAAATCTCAAAAAATTGTTTGGCCGATAAATTGCACCCAAATTCATATTTATGCCGTTACCTTTTGTAGAGACAGTATCTAATAAATTTAAACCACCACCAGAACCAAAATTTTCACCGTATTTATTTATTGCTGTGTAATTTATTGCTTTAATATTGGCAGTTACACCGAAATAAAACTTATTATTGTAATTACCTGCCCAACCTAAAGAGTATTCATCAATATAGCCTTTTTCAGTTAGAAAATATGATGGTAAAACTTTTTCATTATTTCCATTCGAGCGATTAAGTAGTGATGACCAGCTATTACCATTGTTTTTAATAAGACCACCTTCAAGAGCCATTACAGAAATCCATGGCACATCGGTATTATCAAATGGCTCGTATGAGTTTGTATATGTTAAATCTGCAGGACTGATACTTCCTGTAAAATATCCCATATAATCAGTTAAAGATGAAGTGGTTGAATCGCTTTTGACGTTTAAACTACGATTGAAGTTTTTCAAACGATTGTAACTAAATGAGAAATTAGAACTTAACAATCCCTCAGTTTGACTATCGTTGCGCCATGTGGGAATTGCCAAAACCATTGAAAAATTATTAGCACCTGTTTTATATAAGTCTCCATAACCAATAGTACCATTTTTATTAGCATTGGTATTTTGCATCATAACATTCATTGTTCCCACCAATTCCGATTTGCGATAAATTCCTAATCCAGCCGGATTATCCTTTATTGCCGATGCATCACCTCCCAATGCCCCAAAAGCACCTGCCATACCCATATATCGTGCAGTTCCGTTAATGTCTTTTTGAGTATATTTTAATGCATCAAATTCTGTTTGGCTCATCATTACCGTACAGTTTGCAAACACTGTTAAAGCCAATATTATCTTCTTCATAATCTATATTTTTATAATATTAGTAAATTGTAAATAACTGGAATTGTATATTTTCTTATCGTCTGCTTCCCCCCGAACTACTGCTCGAACTACGTGATCCACCACTACTTGATGAACTTGATCCGCCACCTGAGTAAGAAGAACTAGATGAACTTGAACTGCTACTGCTAGAACTTCCCGAACTATAAGATGGACTGCTACTGCGAGAACCACTTCCAGAAGAGTAAGATGAACCACTTGAATAGCTACTTCGCGTTGGAGAACCGGTAGAGAAGCTACTACGGCTTGGGGTTCCGGACGAATAACTGCTTCTGGTTGAGCTATTTCCGGAAGTATAATTTGAAGTATTTGTGCTAGATGAAGTACGTGGACGAGTATCTATTGTGGAACTACTATTCGGACGTGTTACATTATAATCTCTGTTAGAACTGTTGTACAATCCACTCGTATTTCTTGATCCAAGATTTCTAACAGTACCGATTCCGTTAGCTGAAGTTGGGTTAGTTCTCGTATTGGAACTGTAACCTGAAGTCGAAGCCCGTGTTCCCATTCCATTTACAACAGAGGTTTCTGAATTACCGCGTGAACCACTACCACTAATTGTTGTATATGGATTTCGACCAGCTCCACCATTGTATCCTCCACCAATCACACTTGCTGCCGATGAACTTGTGCCACCTAAACGGCTTCCATTCGGGTTATTATTGGATGTTTCACGTCTGGTTGATTCGTTATGATTTGGATTGCGTTTTGAATAGGTTTGACTTCCCCAGTTATTATAACCATAATAAGGATATCCATAATCGTAGTAACCATAATAACCTCCATAGCCTCCGTAGCCATAATATCCTCCATAACCACCATAACCATAGTATCCACCATATCCATAACCTCCAAAACCACCATAGAAATTGTTGAAACTCCAAGGGTAATTATTCCATCCATAATGTCCCCAACCCCAGCTATTATAACTATATGGGCTATAGTTATAATCCCACCAGTAAGGATTTGTCCAAGTAGGAGTTACATAAGCGTAAGAACCTTCCTGATATACATTCCAGTCATTATTATTCAGAAAATAAATATCGTTATAACTTGGATCACCAATAAAAACTCTGTATTTCGGATTATGAAAACGACGAATACGTTCTGCATATTCTAAATCAGATTCACTTCCATTAAATCCATTTAAATATGATCCTTGTTGCTGATTATTTTCGATACTATCATTTGCCTGACCAACAACATAAACAGTGTCATGAACTACATTTGGATTTTCACGTTCAATAAAAATAATTTCTCTTGCTCCATTTTTAGTTTTTGGAACTTGTTTATTAACCTTCTCTTGTTGAGATACTTTAGCATCGCCAGGTTTAAAATAAATGTCATCGATAAATGTTGATTTTGATTGACTCATACCAAAAAGTGGTATCAACATTAAAATCATTATAAAAAATGTGTTTGGTTTCATAATATTACCTCCAATTATGTTTTATGTGGTATATGTTTTATTGTATTTCAACAAGAATCGTGCCATCAAAAGTGGATTCTTGAAACTGTATTTATGATTATGATATATGATAAAATGATGTATGAATTATCTCAAAAAAATGTATCTTTGTAACATTATAATTTCAAAACACAGGAATTCATTTTATGTTTATTTGAAATTCAAATTACCTGATTATTGACTTTCTTATCAATAAAACTGATTGTAAAACCTATAATTCTTTATCCATTAATAATAAACTACTTATATGAACTACATTGAAGTAAATTTCACAATTGAACCTTATGAAGAATTCATTTCCGATGTTTTATCTTCGGAATTAGGCGAAATTGGTTTCGATAGTTTTGTTCCGAATGAAAATGGCATTGATGCGTTTATTTTAGCAAAATTATTCGATGAATCAAAATTAAGGGATTTGTTATCTGATTTTTCATTCGAAGTATCAATAGACTACAGGATTACTGAAATAGAATCGAAAAATTGGAATGAAGAATGGGAAAAACACTATTTTGAACCCATAGTAATTGGAAACGATTGTGTAATTCATAGTTCGTTTCATAAAGATGTTCCAAATGCAAAATATGACATTGTAATCGACCCCAAAATGGCTTTCGGAACCGGACATCACGAAACTACCAGTCTGGTTATAGCTGAACTTCTGAAAATGGAACTGGAAGGAAAATCATTACTTGATATGGGTTGTGGAACCGCTGTTCTTGCAATTTTAGCAGCCATGCGTGGTGCAAAAGATATTGTTGCGATTGATATTGATACATGGTGTACCGATAATTCTATTGAAAATATAGCTGTTAATAAGATTAATGGTATCGATGTTCAGCTTGGCGGTGCAGAATTACTCACTGGGTTACATTTTGATATTGTATTGGCTAATATCAATCGCAATATACTTCTTGCTGATATGGAACAGTATTCGGCTTGTTTAACTGTTGGTGGTGAGCTATTTATGAGTGGTTTTTATGTTGAAGATATCCCGCTCATAGAAGCTGAAGCAAACCGAAATGGTTTAAAATTAGTTGATTATAAAGAAAAGAATAATTGGGCTGTAGTAAAAACTATTAAAACTTGAACTTCAACCCACAATGGAATGCAAATAAAAAAAATAACGCTGAAAACTATTAGTTTTAAGCGTTTTTTTTAATTGCTATACTTATTTTCAAATACTGAAATCAACCTACTTCAACCTTTTTTATTAATCTCATACCAGTCTGAATGGCTTTTTCATTCACCGGAATTAAATGATGATGACGATCAGGCAATGATTTTTTTAAGCCTTTGAGAACATTTTCTACCTTTACTATAGGTCTAACTTTTAATAAACCACCCAAAATAATCATATTCATTGTTTTTGATTCATTGTTGGCATAAGCATATTCAGTAGCATCAATACGATAAATATTTATATCGGTTCGTGTAGGAAATTTTTTAAATCCATTTCCATCAAATATCAATGTGCCGCCCGGTTTTACAGCTTTTTCAAATCTTTCTAATGATGGTTGATTTAAAACTATGGCTGTATCGAATGTGCTTAAAACGGGCGAACTAATTCGTTCGTCACTCAAAATTACGGTTACATTGGCTGTTCCACCGCGTTGTTCGGGTCCATAAGATGGAATCCAGCTTACTTCCTGACCTTGCATAAGACCGGAATATGCCAAAATTTTTCCCATCGACAAAACTCCCTGACCACCAAATCCGGCAATAATTATTTCTTCTTTCATTCTTTATATTGTAAATCGTAAATGAATTAATCGTAAATTCTAAATGTCTTTCAAATCACCCATTGGGTAGGCTGGAAACATGTTTTCTACCATCCAATCGTTTGAGTCGGCAGGTGATAATTTCCAACCCGAATTACATGTTGAAACTATTTCTACTATAGAAGTCCCTTTTCCCAACATTGAGTTTTCAAATGCTTTTTGAATGGCCTTTTTTGCTTTTCTAACCGTTGCCACAGTGTGAACACTTTGACGGGTAACATAACAAGTGCCATCAAGCTGTGCCAGCAACTTTGTAATGTCCAGCGGATTACCATTCAATGGGACTGTACGTCCATTTGGAGAAGTTGACGATTTCATGCCATTTAGAGTAGTTGGTGCCATTTGTCCGCCAGTCATACCATAAATTCCATTATTAATAAAAATGATGGCAATGTCTTCGCCACGGTTACAAGCATGAATTGTTTCAGCAGTTCCTATGGCAGCAAGGTCACCATCTCCCTGATATGTAAATACCATTCTGTCGGGGAGCAACCGTTTAACTGCTGTTGCCAATGCCGGAGCGCGACCGTGAGCAGCTTGTTGCCAGTCAATATCAATATATTTGTACATAAAAACTGCACATCCCACCGGAGCAATTCCAATTGCTTTGTTTTGAATGCCCATTTCTCCTATAATCTCTGCTATAAGTTTATGAACCACACCATGACTGCAACCTGGACAGTAATGCATTGGAGTGTCGTTCAACACTTTTGGTTTAGCATAAACCAGATTATTTGGGTTGATTATATCGTTTGTTGTCATAATATTCTTTTTTAATTATCAAATTGGCTTCCTTCAAATTAATTTTTTACTAATTTGTTTTTAAATGCCTCAAATACTTCATCAGGTGAGGGTACAATACCGCCCATACGACCATAAAATTCAACGGGAATTTTACCATTCACAGCCAATCGAACATCGTCAACCATTTGACCTGCACTCATTTCTACTGTTAGCATACCTTTTACTTTCTCAGCATAATTTTTAAGTGCGACAGTTGGGAATGGAAAAAGAGTAATCGGACGTAATAAACCGGCTTTTATTCCTTGATTTCTTGCCAATTCAACAGTTTTCTGACAAACACGCGCACATGTTCCAAAAGCTACAATCAGATATTCAGCATCATCACATGAGAATTCTTCGAACAATACTTCATTTTTTTCAATTTCGCGATAACGACCTTGTAATCTAAGGTTTATTTCTTCCATTTCCTCTGCCAAAAGTGCCAATGATGTGATTACATTTGGTTTACGGTCGGGAGTTTTACCCAAAGTAGCCCATGGACATCTTTCAATAATTTCTTCTTCGGTCATTCGAGGTTGATATGGTGGTAAAATTACCTTTTCCATCATTTGACCAATAACGCCATCGGCTAACACCATTGTTGGAGTGCGATATTTGAAGGCTAAATCGAAAGCCATAACAGTATGGTCGGCCATTTCCTGAACTGAAGCCGGTGCAAGTGTAATCATTTTATAATCACCATGTCCACCGCCTTTAACCGTTTGGTAATAGTCGGCTTGGCTGGGTTGTATAGTTCCTAATCCTGGTCCACCACGCATTACATTTACAATAACACAAGGTAATTCGGCACCTGCAAGATACGAAATTCCCTCTTGCATTAAACTTACTCCGGGGCTGGATGAACTGGTCATTGATTTTTTACCACAACCTGCAGCACCATAAACCATATTGATAGAGGCAACTTCACTTTCAGCTTGCAAAACCACCATTCCGGTTGTATTCCATGGCTCAAGTTCCATTAAAGTTTCCATTATTTCCGACTGAGGTGTAATTGGATAACCGAAATAACCATCACACCCACAGCGAATTGCTGCGTGCGCCACGGCTTCGTTTCCTTTCATCAGCCTAACTTCTTCTGTATGTTTTTTTGAATGACTCATTTTTTTTATTATTAAATTGAAAGTTTTATTCAGCTATCACAGTTTAACTTTATAAACAGTGATACATGCATCGGGACAAACGTACGCGCAAGCCGAACAACCCACACAAGAATCGGGGTTTGACATAAAAGAAAAATTGTACCCTTTTGAATTTGCTTCATTATTTAGGGACAAAACTTTTGATGGACAAGCTACTACGCACAAATTACAACCTTTGCATCGCTCTATATTTACTACTATTGCTCCTTTTACTTTTGCCATTATTTCATTTATTTTAATTGCCGCGCAAATGTAATTAAATTTGCTTAAAAAAAGACTAGCTTTTCTTATTTTTATTGTTTTTTGTACTTCAAAAAACCCTTTATTATTTGATACTAATTATTGTTTTAAATCTTTATTTCTTTTGTGAAAACATCCAACTTAAAAAGTCAGTTTCAGCTAAAGCAGGACTCCAACTATTATGACCAACACCAGGAAATTCAATATATTCTACAACTTTTGAACCTCTGTTTTTCAGTTTTTTAAATGCATTTCGTGAAAAATCAGGTGAAACGACATTGTCGATTGCTCCATGATAAATTCGAATTGGCATTTTGTTTAATTTTTTTAACCGCTCAACATTAACGCCCCCACAAATTGGAATTGCTGCTGCAAATTCTTTTGGATACCTACAAATCATGTCAAATGTACCCATACCACCCATTGAAAGTCCAAGTATATAAATGCGTTTGCTATCAACGGCTTCAGTCTTTTGATAGAAATCTAACAGTTTTTTTGATAATTCTAATGGCTTTGTAGGATGTTTTGTTATTTGAAAACTGAATTTTTTTGAAGGATCTTCATCTAAAATTATCCAACGTTCATTTCTTGGACATTGAGGAAAAATCACAATTGCAGGGTATTTTATCATGTTCAGTGAATCGCAAAAAAGCGAACTACCATGTATTAGCTGTTTTTCATTGTCATTTCCACGTTCACCAGAACCATGAAGGAAGAGTACCAAAGGGTAAGATTTTGTTTTATCGTAATTTACAGGATACAAAACACGATAAAGCAAGGTATCTCCTTTGTAGGAAAACTCTTTCTTTTGATAAATTCCTTTTTGAGAATAAGTCAATGTGCTTAAAATCAATAAATAAAAGAGTATTATAAGTTGTTTTTTCATTTGAAAATTAATCAATAAAATAGTGAAATTTGAAAGACTTTTTTTATTTGCAAAGTAACCAATTGTAAATCTAAAATCAATCTTTTTGGGGAAAACAACCCAATGATTGGTATTAATTCAGTTTATTTGGGATAAAATTTAATATAATGGGATAAAAAATGCAGGAATGTTTTTTGATTTCAACATTTCAACCAATCATCCCAATATCAAATAACGCTCATTAGAATAAAAAGTTGAATAAAAATTCAAAAAAAATTACCGATTACAAACTCCTTTATATGCGCAATATTGGCAAATTTTTGTGTTTTCTGTTTGAATAAATGGAATAGCAGAATTGAAAATTTCTTCGAGACACGTTGTTAATCGTTCACGAAATTCATCTTCGAAAGTACTAAAGTCAGTTACTGTTTCGTTCAAATTTTTTTCAGGTTTGTGATGTAATTCAGTATCAAAACTCTCTTTAAATACATCACGCATATAATAAATTCCGGGTGTAATTATTTTTCCTTCAGCTTTTTCCTTATATAAAATACCATACAAAAAAGTTTGTAACACAAACTTAGGTCGTTTGTCTTTATTCTGCTCAAAAACTTCATCCAGATTTTTAAATTCCAATGAGCCACTTCCGGTTTTGTAATCCAGAATCCTTAGCCGACCTTCTTTTTCGTCAATTCTGTCGATAAAACCTTTGATATTTACTTTGTATTTTCCGTTGAATATTGGATATTCAATTTTGCAACGATCTTCGGAATTAATATAACGAAAAGGAACATTTTTTTTGTCGGTTTCTAGTACTTGCAAAATATATTTACGAATAACTCTGGCTATCAATAAGTTGTTTCCTTCCAATTGAATTATGGCTTTATTTTTCTTTTTGAAGTATTTTTCTGAAAATGCAAGTGTGATTTGTTTGTCAATGTGTAATGGGTCTTTTAATAATGCTTCAAAATCGCTAATTTGCAACATTTTACCTATATATGGTTCATATATTTTTTCAATCACCGAATGAAAAAGAGTTCCAAACATATCTGCCTCAATGGTTTCTTTTACTTCGTCGGCTTGTTCCACAGCTTCCACTTTAGTGAGGTAAAACTGCAAAGGACAATCGATATAAGTATTTATCGAACTGGCAGAAAGTGAAGGTTGAAGCTCTCCATCAATGGTAAATTGCTGAATTTTAGCCATTACTGATGGAGTTTTATCAATTTGAATGTTTTGCGGACTACCAAAACCAATATCGAACGAAATGGTTTTTCGCTGATATTTAACATCATAATGATAGTGCAATTGTTGCATAAAACGACTTACTTCACCTGTTTGACCAGCTTCGGAGCGTGAATCGTACAAAAAGAAAATTCTTTTGGCATGGTGAATTAATCTATAAAAATTATAGGCAGTTATTGCATCCTGATGCTCTGTAGTTGGTAAATCGAACCCGCGACGTAAATTATAAGGAATAAAACTATTTGTACTTATTCTTTTTGGAAAAACACCTTCGTTAAATGATGTAATTATAAGATTGTCAAAATCTAAACCACGAGTTTCCAATACACCCATAACCTGTAAACCATCGAGTGGCTCACCTACAAATGGAATGCTGATATTTGAAGTAATTTGCCTTGTCAGTCGCACCAAAGTGTCAATTGTCATGTCTAATTCAACCGGTTTATCATTCATAATATCCGACATGCGGTTGATGGTAACATAATATTGGTACAAAAAATCACATTCTAACTTATAATCGTGCGTATCGTTGGATGCTTGCTGCCAGCCACTTTGCAAAGTACGCAAAATGTTGAGTAAATAGGGTAGAAAAGTTTGTGTATTGGTTTGCGGCACAAAAATAGTTGCCATTAATTCATTTTTTTGCAATTCTTCCGCATCAATATAAATCCAGTTATTGAAGGTCATTTTTTGCTTTAGAATGTTGGCCTCGTTGCCACAAAGCAATGCAATGTATTGATGATTAAGTATATTTGAAACACTGAGATGATAAAATGAAACTTGATCACCTGAAGTTCGCATTCGTTTTTGTAAATCAAAAATATGTTCTATCAAACCCGAAACAGGCGTTGATTTGAGTGGAAATCCCATAGTAACATTCACTTTTTCAATTTGTTCGGGCAATGAATGGAGTAGGGGAACCAGCAAACTTTCGTCGGGCAAAACTACTGCAGTTTTTATCCAACTTTTATTGGGTACATCAGGCGGAAAAAGATTGTTGAGGATGCTAAAGGTTTGTTTCGCCTGACCAACTGCCGATGGGACTGCAATCAGTTCAATTTCTTTATCTTGTAGGGATTCTACAAAGATATTTATTGGATATTTTGATGGAAATATATGAATGTTTTCAGCATAAAAACGCGATGCCTGATTGTCGCTATCACGTAACTCATTGGCATCGTAGTCCCAATAAAAATCGGCTTGACTACGTTTCTGTAATTCGGCGAAAAGTGTTCTTTCACAAGGATTTAATGCATTAAAACCAATAAACACAAATTGCTTGTTTTCAAATTCAGGGATAATTTCATTTTTGCGAAGGCGGTCGGCTACGTTTCTACAAATCATACCTTCAGTAGCGGTATTTTCGGCAATCAATTCAGCTCTAAATTGCTCGTATATTGGCAATAGAATTTTCCATGTTGCAATAAAATCTTCCTGCGATTTACCTTCAACTACAGGCACAAAATTGCTCCAAAACTGACGAATAGCTTCAACCTGCCGGTCGGAAAATACATTGAAAAGTTGGTCAATTTGCTTTAATTCAGTTATATTGGTAAACAATTGTTTGGCATCTACGCGATATTTATCTACATCCTCAAAGTCCGATAGTAGCATTTCGCCCCAGAACACAAAAGTATCGAAAGTTTCGTCGTTTTTTATATGTGATTTGTATATACAATACAACCGAAATAACATGCTCAATCTATCGGCAGTTTGCCAATGAGAACCCATTGCAAAACAGTCGTTAATAGTGATAATTTCGGGTGAGAAGATTGGTTTTTGGGCAATTTCAGCTATATATTTTTGAAAAAATAATCCAGCGCGTCTATTTGGAAAAACAAAAGTAAAGTCACTAATTGCTGTATCGTGATTTGAATAAAATGCTTGCGCTACGCGTTGGAGATAAGAATTCATCTGTATTTTATTTGCCTGTACAACTAATTTTTTCGGACTGCTAAATTACATATTTTTTTCGACTTTGTGGTAATGAAAACAGGAAGATTTTATTTTAACTCCGAAAATAAGAAATCATCGTTTTAATAAAATGATGGAAAGAAAAATAGTCTATTTAAGAAATTTAATATCAATTTTATATATACTTGTAAATCTAATAAACTATTCATATATTTGCACTTCAAA
>JBMOHG010000038.1:0-14684 GCA_049317965.1 Paludibacter sp. | reverse complement strand
GCTTGATATTCAAATTTTCTTGATAAAACGTTAGTAAAAATATCTAACAACAATGAAATTGGTGAATATAAAATACTAAATACCAATGCATTTAGATGAAATGATGCTTTGTGACCTCCAATTGCCTGTGCAAAAGTATCACTTTGAAGTATTAATCCAAAAACATAAAAAAGTACCAAAGTTGTAGGAATTGATATTAACAAATTTTTCAATGTATGTTTGTGCTTATAATGTCCAACTTCGTGTGCTAAAACTGCGACAATTTCATCTACATTAAGCTCATTAATTAATGTATCGTACAGTACAATACGCTTTTTACTTCCTAAACCACTAAAATATGCATTGGCTTTTGTCGATCGTTTCGAACCATCAATTACAAATATATTATCTAAATTAAATCCTGCTTTCAATGCAAATTTTTCAATTTCATTACGTAATTCACCAACTTCTAATGGTGTTTGTTTATTAAAAAGTGGTACTATTATTTGAGAATAAAACATGGTCATAAACAAACTAAAACTGGTTATTACAAGCCATGCAAAAAACCAAAAATAATCAGGTGTTAAATTATAAATTGAAATAATGGCAAATAACATTCCACCTCCAATAATAATTGAAATAGCATAACCTTTCAATTTATCAACAGTATATAATAAAGGAGTGACTTTATTGAAACCAAATTTTGTTTCAATTACAAATGTATCATACAGTTCGAAGGGTATATTTATTAAATCATTTGCAAAATATAAAATTCCAAAGAAAACTATTGGTATCCATATTGGATTATGGATAAACTCCTGAATTAGTTGATCAATCCACGAAAAACCACCCAAACTGTACATTAATAATATAACAATAAAACCAAAAGTACTTGTAGTTATTCCAAATATTGAGTTTGTTCTAAAATAATCTTGTTGTTTTTTATATTTTTGCGTGTCGTAAATATCACGCAAAATTTGAGGAAGTTCTTTTTTTGAATTCTTGATATTTAGGAAGGCCAGATAACGCTCCAAACCAAAATCGGCAACGAGAATAAAAATAATCGTGTAGAAAAGAGTTTGCGCCATTGCAAAAAAAAATATTAGGGGTAAATTAATAAACGGTTGCAAATATAGTAATATAGTTTTTAATAAAATGCTATTATACAAAAAAATTGCACTAAAATTGTATCTTTGTGCTCAATGCAAATAAATATACAATAAAACATACAGTTTTATATGTTTTTTTTGAGGAATAGTATTATTGATAAATAAACTATATTTTAAATAATAAACACAATAACACTAAAACTATGAAATTAGTTATTTATAATATTTTGATTCTTACGACATTTCTATTTTCGTGTAACAATAAATCATCAGATGCTATCCGTATTGGTATCTTAGAAGGACCTTCAACTGTTAGCTTTATTCAATTAATAGATCAAGCGCCATTGATTGATGGAAAAAAAATAGATTTTGTTATTAAAAGTGATCCATTTCAAATTCAAGCATTAATGATGCAGGATGAGCTTGATTTTGCAGTTCTTCCAACAGTTATGGCGGCAAATTTGTATAATAAAGGAATAAAATATAGAATGGTGGCATGTCCTATTTGGGGTACTTTATATTTACTTTCAAATACAGGTATTACAGATATTAATAAATTAAACGGTCAAATGATTTCATTATTTGGACAAGGTGCTACATCCGATATTTTGATAAGAAGAATGATGCAACAAAATGATATTCATAATTTTAAAATTAATTATTCATATACAACAAACAACGAATTAGCACAGGCATTATTGTTAAATAAAATAAAATACGCAGTAATTTCAGAGCCATTAGTGAGTAATATAATGGCAAAAGACACATCAATAAAAATTGTAAAAAAAATAGATTGTGAAGAGTACATGAATAATACAAATAAAGATATTTTTGTACAAACATCATTTTTGGTTAGTAATAAGTTAATTGAAAATAGTCCAAAAATTATTGAACAAGTTTGCGAAGCCTATTCCAACAGTTGCAATTTCACTCTTGAACAACCTGATAAAACAGCGAAACTCCTTGTAAAAATTAGAATTTCAACTAATTTGAAAATTGCCAAACACTCAATTTCATTATGTAATATTCACTATGTGGGGGCTTTTGCAATTCAACAGGAAGTTAGTCACTATCTTAATATTTTTTTTGAGTATAACCCCAAAAGTGTAGGAGATAAAATGCCAGATAATGGTTTCATTTATCAGACATATTGATAGTTTTCAAGTGCTTATAAAATATATTTCAGGATTGAAGTCATGAAAAAGGGAACAATTATTCCAACATTACTTGCCATATTATTGATAGCAACCGCATGGCAATTTATTGCAATGCGGATTGGATTTCCTGCTATTTTCCCATCACTTATTCATCTTCTGAATCAAGTTGTCGACCTTTTTTTAAGCACTAATTTTGTTATAATAATTCTCACAACCATTTTTAGAGGTTTAGAAGGTTTTTTCATTGCTTTCTCATTTGCATTTATTTTTGCAACATTATCAGCTTTCAGTCAATTTTGGAAAGCATTTTTTCACCCAATAATAATAATAACAAGGTCTATACCTGTAATTTCAATTGTTTTATTGGCCATTTTTTGGTTCTTACCTCATAACTTACCGATTTTTATTTCTTTTATCACCATGTTTCCGATTTTGTATCAGAATATACTAACCGGATTAGAACAAACCGATTTAAAATTAATTGAAATGGCAAAAGTATTTGGAAAATCAAGAATTAATCAATTCAAGACTATATATTTACCAACTTCGAAATCAATTATTTTTGATGGAGTAAGCACTGCAATGGGATTTGGTTGGCGCGCTGTAATTATTGGTGAAGTACTGGCACAACCATTTCGTGGCATTGGTACTTCAATGAAACAAGCACAAGCTTTTATTAATGTTTCCGAACTAATAGCATGGACAGTTGTAGCAATTGGTGTGAGTTACATGTTTGAAGGAATAATTAAGACTCTCAGCAAAATTAAGTTTAAAATTACAGTTACAGGGAAAGTTGATTTTAAATTAATTCATCGCACCACAAAAGAGCCTGATTTAATGATGATTAATGCAAGTAATTTAAACAAGAACTTAAATAATAAAACTATCCTTCAATCCTTCTCTTCTGATTTTGACAATTCAATAATTACCTGTATAAAAGGACCTTCGGGGATAGGAAAAACAACATTGTTACGGCTGATTTCAAAACTCGAAAAACCAGATGAAGGAGATGTTACGTATAATAATTGTAAACGATTTGCTTATGCATTTCAGGATTTACGTCTTATCCCATGGCTTACTATTTCAGAAAATATTGGATATGCTGTATCAAAACAAAGCCATAAACACGAAAAAATAAATATGGTTATGTATCTTTTAAAGAATTTGGAATTAGAAGAACATGCACAAAAATATCCAGATGAATTGAGTGGAGGTCAGCAGCAAAGGGTTGGATTAGCACGAGCATTAGCAGCTCAATCAGAAATTTTATTATTGGATGAACCCTTAACCGGACTTGATAATGAATTGAAAATTAGAATAATGAATTTTATTTCAGTCTGGATTTCAAATTATCAACCAATTGTAGTGTGGGCTACACATGAAAATATTCAGTTGAATAATATGAAAGTTAGAGAAGTATTTTTGTAGTTTAAATTGATTCGAAAACTAGTAATTTCTTGCACCAAAAATTAAACTTCCCACGCGAACTAGTGTACTCCCCTGCTCTATTGCAATCTGATAATCGTCGGACATTCCCATCGAGAGCTCACAAAAACTTTCATTATCAGTAAAATACCCATTCTTGATTTTGTCAAAAAGAGATTTCAAATACTTGAATTCAGAATTGATTTGTGCTTTATTGTCTGTAAATGTAGCCATTCCCATCAAACCACAAATCTGAATATTTTTAAATTCCTTCCATTCTTTAGAATTTAAAGAATCAAAAAGTTCATCTTCTGAAAATCCAAATTTTGTTTCCTCTTTAGCAATGTGTACTTGCAATAAACAATTGACAATTTTCACTTGCTTTTCGGCTTGTTTATTTATTTCCCGGAGTAATTTGAACGAATCAACTCCGTGAATTAGTTGAACAAAAGGAATAATATACTTAATTTTATTACTTTGAAGATGACCAATAAAATGCCAGGAAATATCTTTGGGAAGTATCTCATATTTAGTGCATAATTCCTGAACCTTACTTTCTCCAAAAATTCTTTCACCAGTTTCATAAGCTTCTAAAATTGCTTCATTTGGATTAAACTTTGACACACAAACTAACTTCACATGCTTAGGAATGTGAGTGCGAATGAATTCTATGTTTGATTTTATTGACAAAATTATTTGGTTTCGGGAGCCGCAAATGGATAAACATCCAAAATTGTAGTTTCCACTATTGAAGCAATCTCATAATCAGCCATTGTGCCCTTCATACCTTCCTGAAGTCCATCCCAAGCCTCTTTCACATTGTTTGCTTGTACCATCATTGTGCAGGCAGTACGTTTTTCAATTCCTTTTTCTTCGTCAAGTGAAATAAAATAAACTTTACTTCGATACCATTTATCACCATTTTCATTTGAAAAAAGTTCGTTGATTCGTGCCCTACGAATATTTGAAACTATAAACTCACCACTAATAAATGGTTTCATTTCTTCGTTAATACGTGCTTCAGCCTCAGTAAATGATAATGCATCTACTAAATAAGCTTCATTTACTTTTACAATTTTGCCTTCTTCAGCAGTTTTTTCGTACTTAATTTTGCATTCGAACCAGTTCAACATGTTGATATTATTTTAAATATGAGTTGTTTAAAGTGTTTTATTTTAGAATTGTAATTAAATACAAAGATAATTCTTTCTTCGTAAAACGAAAATTGATTTAAATACAAAAACCTTAAAATTAATTACTTCATTGTTCAAACAAATATTGATAAAAAAATACTGATATTGCAAATTTCGTTGAACAAACTGAATATAGTATCTTTGTGCCCGATAACAAAATAAACATGGGACGAATTTTAGCCATCGATTACGGACAAAAACGTGTAGGACTTGCAGTTACAGATATTCTTCACATTTCGGCTAATGGTTTAGATACTGTACTTGTACATGAGGTGTTAAGTTATTTGGAAAATTACATTTCAAAAGAGCCTGTTGAAAAGTTTGTAATTGGTCTTCCCAAACAAATGAATGGTCAGGAATCTGATTCTATGCAATATATTCGCCCTTTTGTTGTTGGATTACAAAGAAAATTTCCAGAAATTGAACTTGTTTATGTTGATGAACGTTTTACATCCGTTTTGGCACATAAAGCTATGCTTGAAGGTGGTTTAAAGAAGAAAGACCGTCAAAACAAGGAACTTGTAGATAAAATTTCTGCCACCATTATTTTACAAAGTTATTTGGAATCAATTAAGAATTACTAATTTAATAAATATAATGTTTACTGGTTTTAGAGCTTACTATTCTGTAACTTACAACTTGTAAATTGTCACTATAAAATATGATTTTACCAATTTATACTTACGGAAGTCCCGTTTTAAGAAAAGTTGCAGAGCCAATTACAGCTAATTATCCTGATTTGAACAACTTGATTGAGAATATGTTTGAAACAATGTATAAAGCTGAAGGAGTTGGTTTGGCTGCTCCACAAGTTGGACACCCTATTCGCTTGTTAGTGATCGATTTAGCAGTTTTCAAAGATACTAATCCTGAATTAGGTGATTTTAAAGTTACAATGATAAACCCAACTATTCTTGAAGTTAGCGAAGAAGAAGTTTCAGGTGAAGAGGGTTGTTTAAGTATTCCGGGTATTCATGAAAATGTTTTGCGTGCACAAACAATCAAAGTTAAATTTCATGATACCGACTTCAATGAACGAATTGAGGAATTTGAAGGATACAAAGCAAGAGTTATACAACATGAATACGATCATTTGGAAGGTAACTTATTTACTGATAAAGTAACTCCAATTCGCCGACAACTTTTAAAATCCCGTTTGACAAATATAGTAAAAGGAAAAACAAGTTGTGATTATAAAATCAAGAAAGCATAACTTTATTCTCTATAAATCAAAATATTAAAAAAATATCTAAATCCCAGTAAGGATTTAGATATTTTTTGTTTTAGAATATCTTTCGATAAATATGACAATAGGGAGAACCATGTTTCTTTTCATAATACTCTTGATGATAATCTTCTGCAGACCAAAATGCAGGAGCTTTTTCTAACAAAGTTGCCACTTTATAGCCCTTTTTCGATAATATATCTATGTATTTTTGAGCAATTTGCTTTTGTTCAACAGAAGTATAGAAAATTACTGATCTATACTGATCTCCAATATCCGGACCTTGACCACCTACCTGAGTAAAATCGTGAGTTTCGAAAAATAACTTCACCATTTCATCAAAGGAAGTTTTTGTAGTATCAAAAACAACTTCAGTGGTTTCAGCATGACCAGTTTGGCCTGTACAAACTTCTCTATAAGTTGGGTTATCGGTATGTCCGCCCATATACCCGACTGTAGTACCAAGCACACCTTTCGCTTTCATAAAGTGATATTCTGTTCCCCAAAAACAACCCGATGCGAAATAAGCTTTCTCAATCAATTTTTTTGTTGTTGGTATAAATTTCATCGAAATAGAATTGACACAATGTCGTGTATTTTTATTTGTAAAGCCCTCTCCGGTAAATACATGACCTAAATGAGCACCACAATTTGAACAAACAATTTCAGTTCGTCTGCCATCGACATCGGTATTTCGAGTAACTGCACCCTTAATTTCATCGTCAAAACTCGGCCAACCACAATGGGAATCAAATTTATCTTCCGAACGATATAATGGCGCATCGCATTGACGACAAATATATGTTCCTGTTGTCTTATTATCAACATATTCGCCAGTAAAAGGTCGTTCAGTACCTTTGTGCAAAATTACTGCCTGTTCTTCGGGTGTAAGTGTATTGTATTTCATTGTTTTCTTTGATTGAGTACATGCTGTTTGACTTGTAAGTAAAAGCACTAACGTGAACAAATTGATTAAATTATTTTTCATTTTTAAAAAACCTTTTCGACAATAAACAGTTGAAATCAATAGTTTGTTCATTTCAATTTGAAACAGCAAACGCCCCATTTTATTGAGGCGTTTGTTGAGTTATTTATAAATGCTGAAATAATTTTTTAACTATCTTAATCTATCCAGTGATTTTACCAATTTTTCATCTTTTCCTATTCCACCTATTGCTAAGTAGTTAAAAATAAGATTAATTAATGGAAAAACGGTTACAAATCTCAAATGCCAATCTGCACTTAATCGTTGACTTGCAAGCCAAACATAAGTAATGAGAAATACGTAATAGAGTAACATAAATAACATATTTAGTACACAAAGACGAATTTGTTTAATTCTGTTTTTGTAAGAAAAAATGGCATATAAAGTGAAAATTGGAATTATTGCCGCAATGGCTGTAAGTCCCCAAACACTTGAATTAAATGAATTTCCAGAAGCTTTTACAAGATAAATACCTTTAAAATCAACAAGATATTGAATTCCGGAAGATGCTTGGATTAAATCGGCAACCGGCAAAAAAAACGTAATACAGGATAATATTACAATTGCAAGTAAATATAAAGTTTGAATTCGTTGTATCATAAATTTATTTGATAATAATTATTTATCGCTTGCAGTAAGAGTTTCAAAAATATTTATTTATTGAAAAAGCAGTCATTAAGTACCTTAAAAATAATTACTTAAATTTATTTTTTCCATTGACTATCTCGAACAGCATAAATGCGTTCAATTATATCCACTACTTTTAAACCCTCAAGTACATTTGTGGTGATACTACCTTTATCAGTTAGTTTTTCTACAACATTTTCGATTACATAATGATGATTTTGAGCAGAACCTTTGTACAATCCATAATCATTTGGCGGATTTGAAGCTGCTAATTCAGGCATAACGTAATCTTTTATATGACAATAACTTACTTCATTCATATATTGACCTGCAACTTTCACAGTTCCATTTGAACCAATAATTGTAATACTGCTTTCAAGGTTGGTATCCCAAACGGATGTTGAATAATTCAGGCAACCCATTCCACCATTTACAAAATCGAATGTGACTACACCGCTATCTTCAAAATCGGTTAGTTCTTTATGATTAAAATCTGCAAAGTTGCCACGAATATTTTGAATATCTCCGAAAAGCCAGTACATTATATCAATAAAATGAGAAAATTGAGTAAACAATGTTCCACCATCTAATTTAGCATCACCATGCCAGTTTCCTTTTTTGTAATAACGATCGTCACGATTCCAGTAACAATCGAGTTTCACCATAAAAACATCTCCAAGTGTATTGTTGTCAGCAAGTTGCTTTAACCATTCTGAAGGTGGCGAATAACGATTTTGCATAACACAGAAGACGTGACGAGAAACTTCTAATGATTTAAACAAAATCAATTCAGCGTCTTTTTTAGTCAAAGCTATTGGTTTTTCAAGCACAACATGCTTTTTGGCTTGTAAGGATTTTATAGCATATTCTGCATGAAAACCATTTGGTGTACATATATTAATTACATCAATTTCTAAATCACTTGCGAGTAACTCATCAAGACTTGAAAAAAATGCCTCATTAATGTTAGTCAAACCAATTTTATCTTTTGGCAACACATCACAAACTGCAACCAACTCTGATTCTGGATTCAAACGAATCATTTCTGCATGGCGTTTTCCTATGTGACCTTGCCCGATTACTGCAAATTTAATCATATTTTCAATATTTATTAGTTTTATTTCTTTATTATTCGTCTATTCCAGCCTCTTTACAATATCAACTTTCAATTCATATTTCTGATTTGTTTCCGGGCAAAAAGCTATTCCCAGTTCATCAAACTTCAATTTATGTCCGTTTTCGCTCACCCAGCCAATCTGTTTTGCTGGGTTGCCAACTACTAATGCAAAGGGTTTTACTGGTTTAGTAATCACTGCTCCTGCTCCTATTAATGCATATTCACCAATCTCATTTCCACATACCACTGTAGCATTTGCACCTATACTTGCACCTTTGCGAACTATAGTTTGAGCGTATTCATTTTTACGGTTTACATGGCTACGTGGGTTAATAACATTGGTAAAAACCATCGAAGGACCAAGAAAAACATCATCCTCGCAAATAACTCCGGTATAAACAGAAACATTATTTTGAATCTTTACATTTTTACCAAGAATTACTGCGGGCGAAATTACAACATTTTGTCCAATATTACAACTTTCGCCAATAATACAACCAGACATTATATGCGAAAAATGCCATATTTTCGTATTTGTTCCTATTGTACAATTATCATCTACAATAGCTGTTTCGTGAGCAAAATATTCATTCATAATTCAACAAATTCCAAAACGTTTTTTGTTATATATTGTAATTGTTCTTCTGTTAATTCAGTATGCATTGGCAATGACATAACACACTCATTTAATTTTTCAGCCACTGGAAAATCACCTGATTTATAACGCGAATCCTGATATGCTTTTTGTAAATGCAGTGATACCGGGTAATATACCATAGCTGGAATACCTTTATCTGCTAAAAATTTTATTAATTCTGATCGATTTACATCATTTAATTTCAAAGTATATTGATGAAAAACATGCGTGCTATAATCCGATGTTATTGGTATTATAATTTTTTCGTTTCCTGCAAAAGCATGATTATAATAAGTTGCAGCTGCTTTTCTACTATTACAATATTCATCCAGATGTTTTAACTTTACTTCCAACACAGCAGCTTGAATACTATCCAACCTTGAATTAACTCCAACTACATCATGATAATAACGAACTACCATACCATGATTTGAAATTGCTCGCATTTTGGCAGCCAATTCATCATTATTTGTAAAAATAGCACCACCATCACCAAAACATCCTAGATTTTTTGAAGGAAAAAAGGAGGTACAACCAATATCACCCATACATCCCGAGTGAACCTGACGGCCATCTGAAAAAGTATACATTGAACCTATTGACTGACAAGCATCTTCAACCACAAATAAATTATGCTCTTTTGCCAGTGCTAAAACACCTTCCATATTGGCATTCTGACCAAAAAGATGAACTGGTACAATTGCTTTGGTTTTTGGAGTAATCGCTTTTTTAAGTGATTCTAATGAAATATTGAAAGTATCGAAGTCAACATCCACTACTACAGGCGTTAAACCAAGTAATGCAATTACTTCGGCGGTTGCTATGAAAGTAAAAGTTGGAGTAATCACTTCGTCACCTGGCTTTAAACCAAGTGCCATCATGGCTATTTGTAGTGCGTCAGTACCATTTCCAACAGGAATAACGTGTTTTATATTTAGATATTTCTCCAAATCATGCTGAAAATCACTGACTTTACCACCTTTTATAAAAGTTGTAGTATCTATAACTTCTTGAATTCCGGCATTGATTTCCGTTTTGATTTTTTCGTATTGACTACTCAAATCAACCATCTGGATATTTTTCATATTCGTTGTATTGACCTAAAAATTATTTTTTTTCTAATATAAATTCCACTTCTTGTGGCGAAATTCTAATATTGGAAATATATGATTTGTTGTTTTTGATTTTAAGCGTTTGTTTGCCCAAGTTATCCATAATCAATTCCTTATAATCTAAATAGACCTCAATATCATTTCTAATTTTATTGTTAAATTTACTCAAACCAACAATGTAAGTAGCATTTACAACAGCTGGAAAAGTACGAATAAATAAATTATTTGGGCAATTGATGGCAGTAATTGGAATTTGTACTTTTTTCTCAGTAAATTGTTCTACGAAAAGCGTCAGTTTTATTTCGTTCGTAGAAAAACGTACAGATTTAATTGGTTTCAATCTACATTTGTAGGAGTTTGTATCATTTACATTCTGTAAATCAAAGCTCTCAGTATGAATAGCATTTAAAGTATCTATCAGTCTTTTGGGTCCAAACACTGTAACCGTTCCCGGACTAAGTATAATTTTATCACTCAACATATATTGAGGAGTTAATTCAATATTAGAGACCAGTTTTATTGGTAGAATTCGTTGACTCAGCTTCTCATATTGAATTAATATTGAATCTGGAAGAATTTCAAGCACCGTAGTAGTTGGTTGCATTCGCATGTATCTGCTAATGCGTCCACTAAGCTGATCGGAAGTAAAAAGTATTTCTCCTTTTTCGTAAAATACCCGATTCAAATCAATTGTTAATGGAGTAATACTGCTATTTGAATAGGAAAATAACCTGATTCCCTGATCCTTAACCTTCAACAATATGTTTGAAGGTGGTTGGTTGGTAATGACAATATTTTGTGGTACACCAACATAGCGAATAGGAATTGAAACCGTCGTTTCTCGCTCCTTACCCAATGCATTTACAAACCAAAAGGTAGCTGAAAGGGCAAAAAAAAGCAAAAAGCTTAAAATATCTTTTGATAAAAAGAATGATTTAAGCTTTTGCAGGTAGAATTTTAAAAATTTTATGCCGCTTTTTTCAGCCATAAAACTCAGTTTATTTCACTGGAGTTTGAATATCTTCTGCTGTTGCAAAAACAGAATTTTTGTCAACCTTAATAAGCACTTTATCAGCTATTTCAATTGTAATTGTTGTTTCTTTGATGTCTTTCACTTTTCCGTAAATTCCACCTGAAGTTACTACTGAATCGCCTTGTTTCATTGCTTCGCGTTGTTTTTTAATCTCTTTTTGACGTTTTGATTGTGGACGAATCATGAAGAAATAGAAAACCACAAAAATCAATACCATCATCAATATTCCTGAATATTGACTTGCTCCACCGGCTGCAGGAGCTGCTTGTAATAAAATACTTAATAGATTCATTTTTTTTTCGTTTAATAATTTATAAATGCAAAAATAGTATATTTTCTTTACTTTTTACTTTTGTTGTCAGAAAACATCATCACTTTAATCAACTTATTTTCTTTTTTTAGTTCGCCAACGATATTATCAAGCACTCCATTTATAAATGTGCTACTTTTTTCGGTGCTGTACAATTTGGCTATTTCAATATATTCATTCAATGTTACATTAACAGGGATAGTTGGAAAATCAAGTAATTCGGCTAATGCAACCTGCATAATCAGAATATCCATAAACGCTATACGATCCAATTCCCAGTTTTTGGTATTTCTATCAATAATTTCACGCGAAGAGTCGCTATTTGTTAAAACACTTTGTAACAATTTCCGGGCAAAATCAGCATCCTCTTCGTCTTTGAACATTGGTAATAACTCTTGTTCAGAGCCACTTGCAATATCAAATCGCTTAATTGTTTTAATAATGAAACTAATAACCATTTCAATATCATCAGTCCAATAAATATTCTGATCCTGAATAGAATCATCCAAAGATTGACTTTGAAGCAGAATTTTTTTGTAGATTTTACGCCAAATATCCTTGTCAGCATTGTTATCAGTAGTTGCTGCAGTCATATATTCGGTATAGATACTGCTTTTTACAATTTCTTCATACATTTCTTTTACCACATCTAAATCATTTACCCACGACAATTTATTTTCACTCAAATATGCATTGAACTGATTATTAATCTTCAATTGAGCTATGAATGTATTGTCAATAAATCGTGTATTGGGGTTTAAATCATCATTTGTTGGAAGGTAACGATTTCTTTTTGTTTCAATTACCATAGATGCATGTTGAGTAATTTCGACAGATAATTGAAGCAGATGAAAATATAAATCGTAGGTTTTTTGAATACTGTGAAACAACTCTTTTTCAGCAATAGGCAACGATTTGCTATCGCTTTTATAATAAGAATACAAGATTTGAACAATCTTTGTGCGTAATAAAACTCGATTAATCATAAAATAAAGGAAACGCTTTTTTATTTTTCAACAAAGGTAGTGCTTTTTTCTGTTTCAACATAGTTTTGAGTAAAAAAACCCGAATCAGACTAAACATTTTTGATTTTGTAAAAAAATATCATATTTATTCAACAAAAACGTCAGAATTGTTTGATATATTCAAAAAAAATACGGAAATTTGAGGGCTCAAAATTAATTAATAATTATAAATTAACAACTGAATAATCTGAAAAGTCATTACATTGTTGTAAGCAATTTATTTATAATAGTTTATAAAAATCTGAAGTATTATGGAAGTAGAGAAAAGAAAAATTGAAATTGAAAAGAAAGACAACGAAATTATCTATTCAAAAGCAATTAAAGCAGGAAAGAGGATTTATTATTTAGATGTAAAGAAAAGTCGAAACGAAGATTTGTATCTTGCCATAACCGAAAGCAAGAAAAAAGTGGTTGGATTTGATGAAGATGCACAAGTAACATACGAAAAACACAAAATATTTTTATATAAAGAAGACTTCGACAAATTTATTGAAGGTCTTGAAGATGTAGTTGGCTTTATTAAACGTGAACAAGGCGAAGCTCCACAACGTGAGTATAAAGAAGCTGAAACCACTGATAATGTGACAAATGCGGAAACAAAATCTAAAAGTTTCTTTGATAAATTCAAGTTTTAATGAAGTCATTTGCCAGTGATAATTATTCGGGAATTCACCCCGAAATACTTGAAGCAATTCAACAAGCTAATATTCAGCACGAAATTTCGTATGGTGATGACCAATATACATTGGAGGCTCAAAAACTATTTGAAAATGAGTTTGGAAATGTCAAGGTTTTGTATGCTTTTAATGGTACCGGAGCGAATGTTATTAGTCTGAAATGTTGCACCCTGCCGTTTCAGTCAGTTATTTGTTCGCAATATGCTCATATATACGTAGATGAATGTGGTGCTCCCACTCAAAGTATTGGCTGCACAATCCTGCCACTTTCTACCATTGATGGAAAAGTAACTCAGGAAATTATTAAACCTTTACTTTCGCGTATTGGTAATGTACACAATACCCAGCCAAAAGTAATATCAATAAGTCAAAGTACCGAACTTGGAACTGTTTATTCATTATCTGAATTGAAATCGCTGTGTCAATTTGCACATGCTAACGGGATGTTTGTACATTTGGATGGTGCTCGAATTTCAAATGCTGTTGCATTTCTTGGAGTTAGTCTAAAAGAAGCTACAGTTGATTGTGGAATTGATATTATGAGCTTTGGAGGAACAAAAAATGGGTTATTAATGGGTGAAGCTGTTCTTATCTTTAATCAAGAACTTGCCCAAAATGCACCATTCTTTCAAAAGCAAACAGCTCAACTTTTTTCAAAAAACAGATTTATTGCCGCTCAGTTTATAGCACTACTAACCAATGATTTATGGCTGCGAATGGCCACAAAAGCTAATGCTATGGCACAGCTATTAGCAAAAGAAGTTAGTCAAATTCCAAATATAAAAACTACCCGCAATGTAGATGCAAATGCAGTTTTTGTAATAATTCCGGAAAATGCAATCAAACCTTTGCAAAAGATCTTTCCATTTTATGTTTGGGACGAACGGACTACTGAACTTCGTTGGATGTGCTCATTCGACACAAAAGAGGAAGAAATTTACTTATTTGTAAAAACACTTCGCGAATTGATTGGCTAATTAATTCGTTATATCTCAACAATAATTAATTGAGATTGATAATTTCATTCAAATTCATATCTTATATAATTAGCTCATTCTATATATTCTATATAG
>JBMOHG010000037.1:0-14794 GCA_049317965.1 Paludibacter sp. | reverse complement strand
AGAGCCAAGAATCAAGACAAATGCAAAGATAGAAACTTTTTAATGATTAATGTATGTTGATTCAAAAAAATCAGAAATGACAATTTCGGCTTTTAAATGATATGAATTTTAAAAAAGAAAGGCCGTACAACTTAATTGTTATACAGCCTTTCAGTATTAGTTTAATTCTGAATTTAATTCACAACCATTTTTTTAGTTGCTCCATCAACACGTAGAATATATAAACCTGAGTTTAATTTTTTAGATACAAACTTGCCAGTCAATTTTTGATTTTGAATAACACGTCCGCTTATATCAATTACCTCAACCTGTGAATTTACTCCTTCAACAACTAATGAATGATTTGAAGAATAAATAGTGTATTTGTCAGTATTGATTTCGTTAATGAAAGAATAAATTTCTTTCCATTTAGCAACTACATCACCACCATCTTTCCAAGTACGATTGCTTTTAAGTGCCACACCTGCTGTGTCTACTTCTTCATATTTCCAATCTGGTCCACATACATATTTATACTCATCCAATGTTTTTCCAAGTGGGAAATCAATTTTATAATGAATTGAGTCAACTTTTGTCATTAGATTTGCTGATGGATTCCAACCGTTCATACCTCCAACGATATAACAGAACTTGGTTGTTTTAGGAACAGTGACAGTATATGTCAATGTAGTACTCTTCCAATTAATTACAGTCAATTTAAGAACTGAATCGGCGGGATAATCTGCAACTCTGTTTTTTCTTTCAGCACCGGTACTATCAACTTCATGATAAGCCCAACCCGGATGATTGTAGAATCTATATTCCATTGATTGAACTCCAACATTTGAGAATGTGAAAGTTCCATCAGTGTTTTTCACACCTTGTTTTGCAGCATCCATCTTCCAACCAAGATGACTTCCCTGAATCCACATTTCTTCAGTTCCTGCTGGAGGAGTAACAGTCATTTTTATAATTCCAACTTTAGATGGATCATAAAGTTTTTTCCATTCAGTTACAACTGGTGCAACTTCCGGGTATTTATAATCGCCTGCTGGTGCTTTTTGTTCGAATGCCCAGTCTGGACCAGAACAGAAGTGATAAGCTAATTTGTTAGCATCTGCAGTATAAATGGTTTTTTCAAAAATAACAGTTCCATCTGGATTTACTCCCATGTTTTTCATTTTTACACTGTCGGCAGGTGCGGTAGGACCAGCCCAACCATTAAATGTACCAACTATATAACATTGAACTGTACCAGCTGGTGTTAAAACATCAATTGTTACGTTCATTGGTAATGGAAGTACATTTGGATTGTATACGTTAGCCCATTTTGCAACTACATCATCTACACCTGCAGTATATTTGCGGTTTGCAGCAAGTTCAGCTCCTAGTGCATCTTTTTCTACATAAGCCCAGTCACCACCACCACTACAGTATTTGTACTCTACATTTGCAACAGTAACACCTGCATTCCAAGTTGCATCGTCCATTGTAATAGTGTAATGGGTATCATCAACTTTGGTTAATTGATTAAGGTTGTTATTCCAACCGTTAAAACTACCAACAATCCAAACCTGATAAGTTGGAGTAGGTACAGTCACTTTAAATACAACATTAGCCGCAGAAGCTAATTGTACAGTGGCGAACATGCTCATAAGAGCAATTGCGAAAGTAAAAATTCTTTTCATAATAATAAAATGTTTTAAATGATTAATTTTAGAGATTTTTTTTGTTTGTAATTTTATATCGTGTCAAATGTACACATAGTATATTTTTTCTAGAAACATTTTAGTGTTCAATTTTGTTCATTTTCTTTTTTAAAATCTTTATATTTAATACAAATTTAAAGTAAAACATTGTAACCTTAAATCAATTTCAGTGAAATGCCTAAATATATAAGTAGAAATTTAATATTCTGTTTAATAATTATTTCTCGCTTTATACTTAAAATGAATTGTTTGTTGATTGCAAAAATAGAGTATATTTATTTTAATGTATACATACTATATTGTTTTTGCCGAAAATACTTATGCAAACGTTTGCAATACTACATTTGAAATTATCTTTTTGTAAAAAATACTACAAATTATTTTTTCCATCTACACGAAACAACACTTTTTGAAGGTATTGTATATACAAAAGAGTGAAAATTATCTTCCAAAGTAATTTTTAAAGATGTGTTATTTTCATTCAGTAAAACTATTCCATAAGTTCCATCTGTATTTAATACAGCAGTGTAATATAATCCTGATGTTTGAAACCCTGTTGTTCCAATACGGACAGCACCTGGAGAAATGGCTTTCGAAAGATGACCAATCACATAGAAATGCGATTTTCTATCCAATGTTGAATAATCTTTGGTATTGATATCTACTGCACCATAACAAGTTGTACAGCCGCCTGGACGATTGGGAGCGCCTTTTTCGTCGAGCATAAAGTTCCAAACAACAACTGACTTTCCGTAGTTATTGAGTGTACCAATTCCCAATTCGCGCATACTCCAAATTAAGTCACCATCGAAAGAATAATTCCATGTGCCAATTGACATTTCGGTGAAATATAGATTTTTATTTGGATATGCATTATGAACATTCAATAACTCACTTTTATCGCCTCCATAAGCATGATAGGCAGCACCATCAATGTATTTAGCTACTTCGGGGTCGGCATACATTTTTACGGGGTAACTCATTTGATCTGAAATATTATCATAATTATAGTTGTGGTCAAAAACAACAATTTTTGTGGTTAATCCTGCTGCTGCAAACTTTGGTCCCAACGCATTTTTTACAAAGGCAGCTTGTTCCTGCCATGACATATAAAGGGATGCCGAATTTCCACGGTTTAGCGGTTCGTTTTGAATTGTGATAGCTTCAATTGTATATCCGGCAGTTTTCATGTCCTGTACAAATTTTACAAAATAAGTAGCATAATCCTGGTAATAAATTGGATTTAGCTGACCACTTGTCCATGAATTATATGGTTTCAATTCGGTCAGGTTATTAACTTTCATCCAACGTGGACAAGTCCATGGTGATGCTAAAATTTTTAATTTAGGATTTATGGCAAGTATCTCATTCAGAATAGGAAATAAATCTCGTTTGTCTAATTCATGAATGGCGAAATTCTCAATTCCGGGTAAATCGCAACAAGTATATTCGTCCATCGAAAAGTCGGAGCAACCAATTGAAATTCGAATATAGCTGTAACCCATACCACTAACAGGATCAAAAGTTTCTTTCAATAATTTCGTTCTGTTTGTTGCCGTCATTTTAAGCAAGTTATAACAGGTAGAACCGGTTATAGCTGCGCCAAATCCATCAATTTCTTGAAAAGTTACATTCGGTTTCATGGTGATGGTGGTTTCAGGCGACATGTTTGGTTTTGTGCTGAAATTAAGTGGAATACTTACAAATAGCATCGATTTATTGGCCATTGTAGCATACACTTCCACATCTCCTTTTAGTTCAGGTTCTATTGACGGAATTATTTGTTCTGCCTTACATCCTGCAAAAGAAATGCTCAGAAAGTAGATTACAAAAAGAATTAAACTGTGTTTGTACATTTTGTTGTTGAATTGTTGTTGTTTACCGAGATTTATTATTGCCTGAGAACAGAAAGTTCTCAGGCTTTATAATATTTACATTACAGTTTAACTGCTTTAATTGTTTTGTCATTCTGATTAAGCGTGAAACGATATACACCATCGACAACGGTAGCACTCAACACTTTCATATTTCCTTTTACAAGATCGGGTCCTAAAAATGGTGGTGTAACAGTATAATTTATAGCCCATTCTTCGTGACCATCCCACCATCCCCGTTTGTGGAAGAACTTGAAATCAAGCAAACCATACAAATTCAAAGGATCAGTATTAGGAGTGTTTTTGCAATACATGGTTACTTGATAAACACCGGGAGAAACCAATCGACACGGATAATAATCCAACGGACTATTCCAGTTCCAGCTTGCAGTTGTCATATAAGGCGTTGATGGTCTGCCAAAACCTGTGCCACAAACCCATAGTGCTTCGGGGTACAATGCTTCCGGTTGTGGTTCTATGTACAAGAAGTTGGCAGTTGTTAAATAATAAGCCTTGTATAAACCATTTTTACCCAAAAATTTAGCTGTGGTAGGTCCGGTAACTTCAAAATAATCAGGAGAAATACTATTGGCTAAACTTCCTGTTATTCCGGTAAATGTAACTTCAACATTTTCGCCAAAATAGATGTTACCACCTCTAAAATCTTTGTTATTAATCAATGTTTCAGGCGTTACTGGCAAATCAGCGATTACGTCTAAAGTCTTAACTGGTTCGAGCAATTTGCCACCAACTGTAGAAGAAAAACTCAATGCATTGAAAGAGAAAATTGATATTCCAACCAGCTTAGGATCAGCAGCATTAATAGATTCACCGGTCGATTTGATCAAGCCAATACCGTTTCCTACTTTACCAAATACCATTCCTGTCCAATCTATTCTTTTGAACTTGTCAATTTTGGTAGCAATTTTGTAACTAAATGAATTTTTTAACGATAATCCACTTGCCTTATAGGTCATACTATCAGCATTTACCAAGGTCAATTTTGCAGTTGATCCCTGACCAAAATCCGGTACTAAATAGTAGTCTGTAACAAGTATCGGTGTTCCATCAGCATTTTTGTTTAATGGCCTTCTAGCTTTTGTCGTGCTAACAATTGAATCTTTTGTAATACCACTAACATTTGTTTCGGTCAAATATACCTGAATGTCAGCATTATCAGGACAATTGGGTCCAAAAGGAATTCGATATGCACGTTTGATACTTGTTGCATTTCCCTTTGTTCTGATTGTTTCTGAAAAGATTTTATTGATAATTTTTATATTGTCATTTTGGAATGAAACAATAACACTTATTTTCAAAGTTGATAATGGAGTCACATTATCGGAAACTGCCACTTTTACATGTATGGAGTCACCATGAATTGTATCGCCATAAGTAAGTAAAGTTTCTGTGACTATGGCAGTGTCAATTTTGGGAGTGGAAGCCGGATATTCTACCAAAAGTGGTTCTTGTTGGCATGACCCCAATACAATAGCCACTAAGCCCAGTAAAGTAATTTTTAGTATGTTTTTCATGTTCTAATTATTTTAAAGATTAATAACCGGGATTCTGGTTCAAGTTAGAATTAATGTCCAATGCCGACTGTGGTATTGGAAGTAAATATGATGTTGCCGTAAATGGTCGTTTTAGAGCTAGTCTTTCTTTATCTCTGCTATTTAGATTATTCATAAACTCCTCAACTTTGCCATAACGTACAAGATCATTCCAACGCTGTCCTTCAAAAGCCAATTCCAATCTACGCTCGTGAAGAACGGCTGTCAACATGCTTTCTTTTGTTGCAGAAGCCGTTGTAGCAAGTGCTGCAATTCCAGCGCGTGTTCTAATCTGATTAACTAATGTTGCAGCTTCGGCCAAATTGGCTGCCCCGTCTAAGTTTGCCAAGGCTTCAGCTTTTAAAAGTAGAATGTCGGCAAGTCTTAGTTTGATAATACTGCTCACACTAGAACGTAATTTATACATGAAAGCATAATTGCTTCCAGGATAATAATTGCTCCAGGTACAAGTATAAAATACAATGGACTGATTTAAACGTTTTGTGTCTTTTTCTGTATTATATTCATTTAACAAATCGTGCGAAGGTGTAATCCATTTTGCCCAAGTAAAATAATAGGTTGGATCCAGCAAATCTTTACCAAACATCCAAGTCGCCCAATTGCCACCACCTGTAAAATAGTTCACTTCCAAAATTGACTCAGAAGTAGATCTCGCTTTTGCATCTGTTCCTGCGGTATTCATTCCAAATAAATCTTCGTAATTGGGAACCAATATGAAACCATCCGCCACTACCTGATTACAATAATCCAACACTTTAGCATAATCTCTTACCGGCTTTTCGGCATAAACTTTAGCCAGTAATGCCTTTGCTACAGATTTAGAAAGTATTGTTTTGTTGGAAGTATTATTAATTGGCGCATCTACTATTCCATCTTCAAGGTCTTTAATTATTTGAACGTAAGCTTCCTCTGGAGTATTTTGTTTTGGATAATACAAAGGATAAACCTCTTCGATATTTTCAGCAGTAATATTAATGCCTTCTTTTGTTACAATTGGAATATTTCCCCACATCCGAATCATGTCAAACCAAATCATGGCGCGGAAAATTTTAGCTTCTGCTTTCCATTGTTTGCGTTCTTGTGCAGTTAAAGTTATATCTGGCACCAAATCAATGTTGCTAATCACTGTATTAGCTTGAGCAACATCGGCAAGATAACGATCCCAATCACGCCCCAAAACGGTATTTCCAGCATCCAACGAATTGGTTTCTACCGGTATTACTTCCGATCCTGTTGTACCTGCATACGCATTGTCGGAATGAGTCTCAGCAAATAATAAAACATCCAGATACCAATGTTCTTGTCTGTCTTTCAGTAATTTATACAATGCCTGATATTGTGTTTGAATTTCAGCTTTTGTAGCGTATTTTACTGAATCGGTGGCAGTTGTTTGCTTTACAGTTAATTCCGATAGAGGATCCAAATCCAACGTACATGAAAATACTGAAAATATGACTGATGCAAATAATAATAATTTAATTATATGTTTTGATTTCATAATGTTCTAGTTTTTAAAATTCAAGATTTAGACCAATAATTAAAGATTTAGTCTGTGGATAAGTTCCCCAGTCAATTCCTTGAACAGCACCACTATTTCCCCATTGATTTACTTCCGGATCAAATCCCAGGTATTTTGTAATTGTCAGAATGTTGGTGCAACTCATATAAGGTTGTAGTTTAGAAATACCTAGCTTTTTAAGTATTTTAGTTGAAACGTTATAAGATAATGAAATATCTTTAACACGTAAGAAACTACCATCTTCTACAAAGTAGGAAGAAATTTTCATATCATATCCTGCTTTTGGAATTTTTGTTTCCATACCGGGCCGTCTCCATCTGGATAATACTCTGGTGGATTGGTTTATAGCATTATACATGCCTTCAGTTTCAATTCTTGAAGCATTAAAAATGTCATTTCCCTGAGAACCCTGAAGCAAAATGCTTAAATTGAAATTCTTATATGAAAACGCATTGGTCAAACCATACATGAATTCAGGATTAGGATCGCCAATATAGGTGCGGTCTGAAGTTGTAATTGACCCATTTAAATCTATATCTCTATACATCAATTCACCTGTTTCAGGATCAACGCCATCACTTATGTATCCGTAGAATCCTCCTAAAGAATGACCTGGAGTGTTTCGAACAATAAATTCATCGATATTGTTGCTCGTTTTTGCAGTATTATATACCTGACTAAGTGTTAGTTTCGTCAACATATTTCGGTTAAAAGAGATATTGAAGTCTGTTGTCCATTTGAATTTTCCATCCAAATTTATTGAATTCATTGAAAACTCAAAACCTTTGTTTGTCATTTCACCTTCGTTACGCGTTATAGAACTTGTAGGTGCAGAACCTGCAGGTAAAGTAACATTCATCAACATATTGGTAGTTAATTTATAATAGTAATCTATTGCAAATGTCAATCGGTTTTTCAAAACGGTTAAATCAATACCAATGTTTGACTGTGTTGTCGTTTCCCAAGTAAGTCCTGTGTTGGATAAGGAATTTTGAGTATAAAGTGGAACTGCATTGGTATTTCCGGCTTCCCACCAATTTACTCGTATATATCTACTTCTTGCCAAATAATCATAATCTCCAAGTCCAAATATATTACCTGTTTGTCCCCAACCGGCTCTGATTTTCATATCATCAATTGAACTCAAATCTTTCATGAAATTTTCCGACGACACGCGCCAAGCCGCTGATGCTGAAGGGAAATAACCCCATTTATTATTAGGAGCCAATTTTGATGAACCGTCTGCACGGAAGTTGACAGTTGCCAAATACTTACTGTCATAGTTATAGGCCAATCTACTCACATACGACATCATTGCTGATTTAGCTGCAAAGGAACCATTGCCTTGGGACACTTTATTACCGGCATTTAAGGTTTGAATACTGCCGTCAATAAAATTGGATACTGTTTGATATGATGTAGTATAATCGGAAGTTGTGCCCGAAGTACCACCCATAAAATCAATATTATGCTTCCCAAAAGATTGGTTAAAACTCAATATATTATCATATATCATTACGGTATTTAGTGAACGATTGTCGGAACCATTACCATAGTTATTACGTCCATCAGTGGTTTTTAATGGATCCAAAAAGCTGGTATAATTATAATAAGTACGATCCATAGTAATCGTAGATCTTAATTTCAAATGAGGTGTAAATGAAATTTCAGTACTTCCGGTACTAATCAAACGGTTATTCTTGGCTGCATTGTTTTCGGAACGTGCCATATTTTCAACAGGTGAAGTGATGTTGACACCGTAAAAATTTGTATTGTATTGTAACGGATTGGTTACATCCCACACAGGGGCATAAGTTGGTGTGTTAATTACTGCAAGCACTACACCTCCACGATTTGAACCTTGACCAGTAATTACGCCATTATTGGTATAATCGGAATATGTAATATTAGCACCAATTTTCAACCATGGACGAATTTGATTTTCTATATTGGAATGGACATTAAAACGTTGAAAGAATGCAGATTTTAAGATACCATTCTCCCCGGTATATCCGGCTGACAAATAGTATTTTAATTTGTCAGTTGCATTTGATATGGAGAGTTGGTAATTTTGAGCTACAGCAGATTGAAAAGTTTCTTTGTACCAATCGGTTTTATCGGTAACTGTAACTGGAATATTTACGGTCGAGCCCAAATCATCTAATAATTCTCTATACTGTGCTACGTTTAATGACGGTATTTCTTTGCTCAAACTTGTAAATCCCGAATAGGCATTCATCGTGATTTTAGATTTACCTGTTACACCCGATTTTGTAGAAATCAAAATAACACCATTTGCGGCACGTGATCCATAAATGGCGGCTGAAGATGCATCTTTAAGTACTTGAATACTTTCAATGTCATTGGCAGATAAAAAGGCTATATTGTCCATTGCCACACCATCCACTACATAAAGCGGATCGTTGCTTGAATTCATAGAAGTGGTTCCACGAACTCGTATTACCATAGCTTGTCCGGGAGCTCCATTGGGTTTAATAACTGAAACCCCTGCAGCCTTGCCCTGTAAAGCCTGATCGGCAGTAATAATTGGTCTTTGATCCAAATCTTTGGTCGAAACTGTAGAAATGGCTGTGGTTACGTCCTTTTTCTTTACACTTCCATAACCTATTACCACTACTTCTTCCAACGCATTAGTGTTGTCTGTCATTACAATTCGTAGGTTTTTGGACTGACCTACAACTACTTCGAGCGTATTCATTCCTAAATAACTGATTACAATTACATCTTTGCTGTCGGCCATTAAAGCAAACTTACCATTAAAATCGGTAATTGTACCCAGTTTACTTCCTTTTACTATTACATTTGCTCCGATAATCCCTTCGTTTTTGGAATCGACTACCAAACCTGTAATTGTAGTTTTTTGCGCCATTAAATTCAACGGAATTACCATGCAAAAGAGAATGGGCAACAATCGTCGAAACAAACGCATACTTTGAAGTTGCGTATGTGCGCTTTGATTACTTTTTGTGTTCTTCATTGATTATTAAATATTTGGTTAGTTATTTTATTTTTTGAAATTATTTTATCTGAATGGCAATTTTACTTTTTACATCTGCCGATGATGCTGCAATGCTTAAAATAAATTCGTCGGATTCTAAAGTCCAGTTTTTGGTTTTCTCATTGTAGAACGAAAGATCTTTTGCTTTGATTTCCATTTCCACAGTTTGTGTTTCGCCGGCAACAATATTTACCTTCTTAAATGCTTTCAATTCTTTTACCGGACGAATGACAGATGCTTTTGGCTGAGAAACATATACTTGCGCAACTTCTGATCCATTTACCTTACCACTGTTTTTCAACGTAAATGATATCTTGATTGTTTCGTCGGCAGTGTAAGTTTTTTTATCTGTTGAAATTTTACCATATTCGAAAGTGGTATAGGATAATCCAAAACCAAATGGAAATAAAGGAGTAATCTTTTTTGTATCGAACCATCTATAGCCTACCAAAATATCTTCTTTATATTCCTGATTATTATTTATTCCGGGATATGAAAGTTCGCCGTAAGAGATGGCTGCATTATCTTCCAGTTTTTTAGGGAACGAAAATGGTAATTTACCAGATGGATTTACTTCACCCGAAATTACATTGGCAATAGCATTACCAGCTTCGGAACCCAAATACCAACTCTGCACAATTGCACGAACATCGTTTAACCATGGCATTGTAACTGCATTACCACTGTTTAAAATTACCACTACATTTTTATTTGCTTTCAACAAGGCTGATATCAGTTCATTTTGATTAAAAGGAAGATCCATTGATTTGCGGTCGGCACCTTCACTGTCCTGCAAATGGTTTTTGTTCAATCCACCAATAAATAGTACAATATCAGCTTGTTTTGCCACATCTACGGCAGCATTTATCAATGAATCAGCATTAGTTCTGACTGAAACTTCCTTGTCGTATTTATTTTCACCCGAAATATAACCTTTGGAATATACAATATGATCCTTTCCGTATTTATTGATAAAACCGTTCAAAGGAGAAATTTCATAAGCTACTTTCAACGACGAGGAGCCACCACCAATAACCAAACTTCGGGTTGCATTTTCACCAATAACTGCAATTTTCTGGTACTTTCCAACAGGAATTGGTAAGAATTGTTTATCGTTTTTCAACAATACAATTCCTTCTTCTGCTATTTTGAGTGCTATTTCAGAATGTTCGGGACTTACAAATTTACCAAACGGACGGTTGGCGCTCATGGTTGTGCGGAAAATAAGTCGTAAAATACGACGAACTTTATCATTTAAAACTGTTTCGGTATATTTGCCTGATTTCAAACCACGTAAATATGGATTGGCCAGATAATATTCTGAATATGGAGCAGTACCATCAGTTGTCAGCCCATTGGTAGAAGTTCCCATTTCCAAATCAAGACCATTATTCACAGCCTGATCGGAATTATGAACGCCACCCCAGTCACTAATAACAACTCCATCAAATTTCCAGTCGTTTTTTAATATTTTATTCAACAACAAATCATTATGACAACAATGCTCACCTCTGAATTGGTTGTACGAACCCATAATCGACCAGGCTTTTCCTTCCTCTACTGCAGCTTTGAAGGCTGGTAAATATATTTCGTACAAAGCTCTATCACTGACGGTTACATTTACTCCCATTCTGTTTACTTCCTGATTGTTCAGTGCAAAATGCTTTACACAAGCTGCCACTCCGTTTTGCTGAACACCCTGAACATAAGGAACTACCATTCGCGATGACAGATAAGGATCTTCTCCCATATATTCAAAATTTCGACCATTAAGCGGAGTACGATAAATGTTTACTCCGGGACCTAGCAATACATTTTTATTCCGATAGCGGGCTTCTTCGCCTATGGCTATACCATAATTTAATGCCATTTTGGGATTGAAACTTGCCGCCAGACAGGTGAGTGCAGGGAAAGCAGTACATGAATCGTTTGTCCAACCAGCACCACTCCATTTATCCCAAAATACTTCTTCGCGGATACCATGCGGACCATCATCAGTCCAAACTTCAGGAATTCCAAGACGTGGAACACCGCGGGAACTGAATTTTGATTGTGCATGACACATAGCCACTTTTTCTTCGATTGTCATCAACGAAAGTGCATTTTCAACACGCTTTTCGATGGGCTGATTTAAATCTAAATATATTTTTTCTTGTGCTTTTGCCGTATTAAGTGTTAATGCCAGGCATATTAAGCTAGATTTGATAATGTGGATTGCTTTCATTTGTATTAGATAATTGTATAGTGTCAAAAACACAATAAGTGTTTTCGGCTGCAAATATAAAGTGTATTTTTTTAATCTCCAAATAAAAGTGTGTTTATTTTACACTAAGTACAAAAATAAATCCGAATATTGAAATTATGGTGTAATAATGACACCAATCAATATCTGTATCATTATAATTATTTATCTTTGCAAATCAATTCAAAACCTCAAATTATGGAAACAGAACAAATAAATCCCGAAAATCAATCAAGTATTGATACATTGCCTTCTATTTCAGTAGATTGTGTTATTTTTGGATATGAAAATAATGAATTAAAAGTGCTTGTGCGGCGAGAAACTGTTCCATATAACGGGAAAATTTATCTTGAATGGAAATTTCCGGGAAATAATGTTCGACGAAATGAAAATATCGACCAAACTGCTTCCCGAATTCTCAAAGAACAAACAGGACTGGAAAATATCTTTGTAAAACAATTTATGGTGTTTAGCAATCCTGACCGACTACAACTCAGAAAACGTGATTTTGAATGGGTAAAACCCCGATTGAAAGACGACAGGGTGATTACAGTTGGGTATTATTCGTTGATAAATGTAAGCGATGTGGATAACAGCACAATCATTGATGATGCGCGCTGGGCAAATGCTTACGAAGATATGATATTGATGTTCGACCACAAAGAAATTTTGGACGAAGCATTTAAAAAGTTACGTTACGATTTGCTTCACGAGCCTTTGGTGTTCGAATTATTACCTGAAAAGTTTACGCTAACCCAAATGCAAAAACTCTACGAAGCCATATTCAATACTACTTATGATAAGCGCAATTATCGCCGAAAGGTTAACAAAATGACTTATTTGGTGCCACTTGACGAGATTCAAACCGGAGTTTCGCATAAACCTGCCCGCCTGTATTCGTTCGACAGGGATGTTTACGAAAAAACCAGAACCGAAAGATTTGATTTCAGAATGTAGAGTGGGGGAGAAGGTGTAAAAGTTATTATACACTTAAGTAAATTGAACAATTTAATGTACCATTTTAAATCTTTAATAGAACGCTGATTTTCGCTGATTTAGCGGAAAATGACGGATGGTACATTCCGTTTCGGAATAAAAGAAAAAGGATTTTTCTTGCCTTTGGCAAGAGGATAAAGATGCTAATGTCTGAAAATCATATCGCTGAAGGCGATATAAAAATCCGTTTTTTCATCCGCTTAATCAGCGAAAATCCGCGTTCCATTCTTTTCCTTCTTAACACAATAATGCGACATTATTTATTTCCTAATACTCAAATCTAAAAACTGTTGCTCAATTTCTTTTCGCAACCGGGTTTTCAATTCGTCCATATCTATCATTTTGCCTAATTCTTTTTGAAGTGAAGTAACGCCTTTGTCGATAAATCCGCAGGGATTGATATGACCAAAGTAGGCAAGGTCGGTATTAATATTCAGCGCAAAACCATGCATGGTTACAAATCGGGAACTGCGAACTCCAATAGCACAAATTTTTCGACAGGTCGGGTGTCCCACGTCCAACCAAACACCGGTTGCACCATCCAGTCGTTGCGAAACAATATTATAGGTAGCAAGTGTATTAATGATGGCTGCCTCAATGCTATAAATATATTGTTTTAGTCCAATCCCAAAATTTGCCAAGTCGAAAATAGGATAACCAACCACTTGTCCCGGGCCATGATAGGTAATATCGCCACCTCGATTGGAATGTACAAATGTTGCATTTTTGGCTTGTAGTTGAATGTAGTTCAGTAACATATTATGCTCGTCGCCACTTTTACCAAGGGTATACACATGCGGATGTTCGCAAAAAATAAGATAATTATCGGTGGGTAAACCATTTATTTTCCGCTGAATTGATGAATTAAAAAGTTCTTCCTGATTTTTCCAAGCTTCATTGTACTCTACAGTACCCCAATCAATATATTCTATGGTTTGATTCATCAATTATGGCGTTTTCGGTGTTTCTTTTTTGGAGTTACTTTTTTATCGAAATCAACCCGTTCGATTTTGCCCATCAGACTTACTATTCGCGCTTTTCGGCGTTGAATATAACTTGAAGGATTGCCTGCATTGAACCTTCGGGGGTTGGGAAGACAAGCAGCTATCAGGGCGGCTTGCGATTTTGATAAGTTGGATGCATTTTTACCGAAATACTCCAACGATGCAGCTTCCACACCATAGATGCCATCACCCATTTCTATTACATTCAGGTAGACTTCCATAATTCGTTCTTTCGACCATACAAGTTCAATCAGAACAGTAAAATAGGCTTCCAACCCTTTGCGCAGGTACGATCGTTGTGGCCACAGGAATACATTTTTGGCAGTTTGTTGCGAAATAGTGCTTCCACCGCGCAACCGCCGACCTCTATTGTTGTTTTTTATTGCCTTATTTATATCGGTAAATGAAAAACCATAATGCGACATAAATAAATTATCTTCCGACGCCACCACCGCCTGAGCCATGTTGGGCGATATTTCTTCGATAGGAATCCAGCTTTTACTGTTTTTCGGAAATTCGCCCTGAACGATTGACTCCACCGACCGAATCAGCATCAATGGCGTTACATAAACCGGAATAAACCTCAACAGAATAACCCATACAATGCTGGAAATAAAAAAAATAAGAAAAAGATTGCGCAGAAATAACAGCAATTTCCGAAAAAAGGATTTTGATGCTGTTTTATTAGTTTTATCTTTGGTTTTTCGTGTCATAGAATCTATATGTCGTTTTAAGGCTTTTATATGGGTTGTAAAAAATCAGCAATTTATTGATAAATATCCACGTTCCAAATATATTGCCGAAGATATTATAATTTACTTAAAAAAACAAAAGAATAGAACGCTGATTTACGCAGATTCAGCGGATAAGACGGATTT
>JBMOHG010000036.1:0-15049 GCA_049317965.1 Paludibacter sp. | reverse complement strand
AAATGCTCAAATAAAATATCTTTTTTGTACCTTTGTGGTCGAATTAATAGACAAATGTCAAAGTGTTAACTAACACACTTCTACAAAGCAATAAAAGATTTTATCAACTTTTTAAATATATAACAATATGCAAACTATTGACAAATTTAATTTTTCAGGAAAAAGAGCCTTCGTTCGGGTTGATTTTAACGTACCATTGAACGAGAGTTTTGAAATTACCGACGACACACGTATTCGTGCTGCACTCCCTACCTTAAAAAAGATTCTCGCCGATGGCGGAAGTGTTATCATTGCTTCTCACATGGGACGTCCTAAAAAAAATCCGGATAGTAAATACTCATTGAAATCAATATTACCGCATGTTTCGGAATTATTGGGCGTAGAAGTGAAATTTGCTGCAGATTGTATGGGTGATGATACTGCAAAAATGGCCGCTGACCTTAAAGCAGGAGAAGTTTTATTACTCGAAAATCTTCGCTTTTATGAAGAAGAAGAGGGCAAACCACGTTTAGCAGATACAGCTACTGAAGATGAAAAAGCCGCTGCCAAAAAAGCAACCAAAGAAAGTCAGAAAAAATTCACACAAGTATTGGCGTCTTATGCCGATTGTTATGTAAATGATGCTTTTGGTACTGCACACCGTGCTCACGCATCTACTGCATTGATTGCTAAGCATTTTGACGAAAACAATAAAATGTTTGGTTATTTGATGGAAAAAGAAGTTATTGCTGTTCATAAAATTATGACAGACACTGCACGTCCATTTACAGCCATTATGGGTGGATCAAAAGTATCTTCTAAAATTGATATTATTGAAAATTTACTTACCAAAGTCGATAATTTGATTATTGCTGGTGGAATGACTTACACATTTACAAAAGCTTTGGGTGGAAAAATTGGTATTTCGTTGTGCGAAGACGACAAATTAGATTTAGCACTTGAATTATTGGCAAAAGCAAAAGCAAACAACGTAAATATTGTATTGGCTGTAGATGCAAAAATTGCTGATTCATTTAGTAACGATGCAAAAACTGATTTTGTAGCAGTAGGCGAAATTCCTGATGGCTGGGAAGGTTTGGATATTGGACCAAAAACTGAAAAGATTTTTGCTGATGTAATTAAAGCTTCAAAAACAATTTTATGGAATGGTCCTACCGGAGTATTTGAATTTGAAAACTTTACACATGGTTCACGCTCAGTGGGTGAAGCTATTGTTGAAGCCACAAAAAATGGTGCTTTCTCACTTGTTGGTGGTGGCGATTCTGTTGCTTGTGTTAATAAATTTGGTATGGCCGATGGAGTTTCTTATGTATCAACAGGTGGAGGCGCATTGCTCGAAGCTATTGAAGGAAGAATTTTACCAGGAATTGAAGCCATTCGTGGTTATTAATTACACAAGTTTAAAATAATTATAAAAGGTAGTGAAACTGTATGTTACACTACCTTTTTTAGTTATATAAAAGTAAACATGCAAGCTAAATATTACTCTTCCCAAATATTTTTCAAAGTATAAACTCCATCGGGGAAAACACAATAAGCCCCTTTTCCCATTCGTAGATTTCTTTCCAAACCTGCAATTTCTATTAAATCATTATTGTCCAATTCAACACTCTTCGAATTTATATTTTCTTGAATACGAGTTGGATTTACGGACTTTGGTATAACAGCAATACCACGTTGCATTCCCCATGCTAACAAAACTTGAGCTGGTGAGCATTTGTGTTTTTGTGCTATTGAAATTATGATTTCTTCGCGGGTCAAACCGGCATCACTATTCATCAAATGACGACTTCCAAGAGGTGAAAATGCAGTCAATATAATATTGTTACCCTTGCAAAAATTAACTAATTCGTTTTGTTGTAAATACGGATGAAGTTCAATTTGATTTACTTCAGGATTAACATTTGAATTATCCAATAGCAATTTCAATTTTGGAATATTAAAGTTAGAAACCCCAATATGTTTTGTTAAACCTTTCTGTTGAATTTTTTCCATTGCTTTCCAAGTGTCTGCAATTGGCATTAAATCTAGCGAAACTAAATCTGAAGCATCTCTGGCTAGTTCCTGACCTGTTTTGAAAACTATTGGCCAGTGAATCAGGTATAAATCTAAATAATCAAGTTGTAAATCTCTTAACGATTTTCGAATTGCCAATTCAACTCTTTCAGGTGAATGATCGCTATTCCATAGTTTAGAAGTAATAAATAATTCCTCACGTTTTACTAAACCCGTATTGACTGCGAAAGTCAAGGCTTTGCCAATTTCCTTTTCATTTCTGTAAATGTAGGCACAATCTATATGACGATATCCAATTCTAATAGCGTATAATACAGCATCATAAACTTCATTCGATTTCGAAAGCCAAGTTCCTAAACCAATAGTTGGAATTTTGTCTCCATTTGAGAATATGAGTTCTTTCATTGTAATAGTTTTTTTAAATAAACGCCTAAACTAAAGATTTTGTTTGAAAAAAAAGCGTTGAAATTTTATTTTCAACGCTTTGTTCTTAAATGGTAAATAGTAAATGAAAAATCAGTAAATTAATTGAGTTTTGCCAACGCTTCTTTAACCCAACCAAATGCTTTTACCAGATTTTCGTCGGAAGTTGCATACGAAAAACGAACGCAATTAGGTGCTCCAAATGATCCACCACCAACACATGCCACATGTCCTTGTTCCAATAAATACATTGAAAGGTCACCAGAATCTTTTATCACTTTTCCATCAAAAGATTTTCCGTAATAAGCACTACAATCGGGGAAAATGTAGAATGCTCCTTCTGGATCATTTACTTTTAATCCTGGAATTTGACGTGCTAAATCAACTACCAATTTCTTGCGACGTTCAAAAGCAACACGCATTGTTTCAACACATGACTGATCGCCGGTATAAGCAGCTTCCGCAGCTTTTTGTGCTACCGAACAAGGTCCGGAAGTGTATTGACCTTGCAATGTATTACATGCAGCAGCTATCCATTTTGGAGCAGCTATCCAACCCACACGCCATCCTGTCATAGCATAACCTTTTGATACACCATTTATAATCACTACACGATCGCGAACATTTTCAAATTGAGCAATACTTTCATGACTACCCAAATAGTTAATGTGTTCGTAAATTTCGTCGGAAAGAATAATAATGTTTGGATATTTTGCCAACACATCAGCCAATTCCTTTAATTCTGCTTTTGAATAAACACTTCCAGTAGGGTTGGAAGGTGAGCAAAGAATAATTGCCTTTGTTTTAGGAGTTATAACTGCTTCTAATTGGGCTGCATTTATTTTGAAATCTTGATCAATACTTGCTGTTACAACAACTGTAGTTCCATCTGCTAATTTTACCATTTCAGGGTAGCTAACCCAGTATGGTGCCGGTACAATCACTTCATCGCCTTTGCCAATAATTGCCAAAATCACATTACAAACAGATTGTTTTGCACCATTGGAACAAACAATTTGTTCTGGTTTATAATCTAATCCGTTCTCGCTTTTCAGTTTTGCACAAATTGCATTGCGCAATGCAGGATAACCGGGAACTGGAGAATAAAATGAAAAATTGTTATCAACAGCTTGTTTAGCAGCTTCTTTGATATGGTCGGGTGTATTAAAGTCGGGTTCACCCACACTGAGATTAATTACATCAAAGCCTTGAGCCTTCAACTCGTTGCTTTTCTGTGACATGGCAAGCGTTTCCGAAGGAGAAAGTGCTGCCAAGCGTTCTGATACTGGAAACATAATTTGTCTGTTTTTTAATGATTAATATTCAGCCACAAAAGTAATCAAAAAAAATCAATGAAGTAAATTATGAAGATATTTTGAACTATTTTTTTGGTTTTAAATACTTTTTGAAATCCAACTTGTTTGTATAATTTGATTTGAAGTATTCAAAATGAAAACTCTTCGAATAACAGGAGTGATTTAATCCAAAACCTTGGATGAAATCATTGAACTTTGAATTCGATTTTATACTTGATGCTTATAAAAGATAATTTGGGTTTTACTTATTACATTTCAAAAACGCATGAAATATATTAGTGCATAATTAAGAATTTTGTCCAATTTAATCAGTATCCTATTTTTAAATTCAATAGTTTTTGCTCAAAATGTACCAGAGTGTGCTATATTTAACTTTATTTAGCTTTATATTTGCTAAATATTGGTTGGTCGACCAATTATTTGTATTACTTTTGTGCCGAAAAATAAAATTGCCATCTCTACATTGCAAAATTTGAATCGCGCCTTAGATTAATTGATAAATACATTTACTTGAATTATTTAAAATTATATCATAGTCTTCTACTTTTCTTCAGGAAAATGTATACTTTTGTAAAGTTATACTGTTCATCCTGACAAAATTCCTTACCCTCATAAATTAAAGTAAATTTTTATTGAAATAGTAATTCCAATAAGCTATAGATAAGTAGTTTATTAGAAAAAATATTTGTAAATTATACCATAACACAATTTATAACACAAAAAAACAATGAGTAATGTTGAAACCGTTTCAACCGACATTTTAATTATTGGAGGTGGACCTTCGGGGCTGGCAACTTCAATTCATCTGGCGGACACATTGAAACAAAAAGGGCTGAACAAACGAATTCTATTGATAGAAAAGGGAAGTTCAATTGGAAGCCACATCATTTCTGGCGCTGTAATTAAAGCAGATGTTTTCAAAAGTTTACTACCGGATGTTGATTTCACTGAAATTCCATTCAATGCCAAAGTAGTTACCGATTCAACCGTTTTGCTAAGCGAAAATGGATCATTCAAGTTACCGGTTCATGCACCTTACATGAGTAATGCCGGAAATTATACAGCTTCGTTGGGTCAGGTTTGTCGCTATTTGGCCACAAAAGCTGAAGAAAAAGGGGTGGAAATTTATACCGGATTTTCGGTAAGCGAAATTTTGTACAAAGACGGCAAAGTAATTGGCGCAAAAACAATTGATACAGGCGTAGATCACCACGGTCATGAAATGGAAAACTTCCAACCCGGAAATCGCATTGAAGCAAAACTGACTATTTTTGCCGAAGGGACACGTGGAAGTCTTGCTAAACAACTTATTGCAAAATACGATCTGGAAAAAGACAAAAACTGTCAGATTTACTCGTTAGGTGTAAAAGAATTGTGGAGCGTACCCGAAGGTAATATCAAACCGGGAGAAGTATATCATACCATGGGTTATCCGTTGAATTTAAAAGAGTTCGGTGGCGGATTCGTTTATGGACTTAAAGACAATAAAGTAGCTGTTGGGTTAGTGATTGGACTTGAATATGAAGATCCAACATTTGATGCTCACGACGCATTTCAGGCTTGGAAAACCAATCCGTTCATTTCGAAATTTCTGAAAGGCGGAAAGCTGGTAGAATACGGTGCAAAAACATTACCTGAAGGCGGTTGGTATTCTATTCCAAAATTATATACCGACAATGCGATGATTGTTGGCGACAGCGCCGGACTCGTGGCTATGCCTGCATTGAAAGGAGTTCATTTAGCTGTAACATCGGGAATGCTGGCAGCTAAAACTGCTGCTGATGCATTGACTAAAAACGATTTCTCAGAAAAAACGCTTTCTGCTTACGAAACTTCGATTAATGAAAGTACAATTTACAAAGATATGTATCCGGTTCGGAATTTCCGTCAGGGATTTTCGAAAGGGTTAATAATTGGAGGTTTACACTTTGCAACACAATTAATAACAGGCGGAGCAGGTTTCTGCGGTAGATTAAAATCACATCCCGATAAAGATGCCACTAAAACTCTGGCTGATTTCAAAGGAAAGACATTTAAAGAAAGATTTAAAAATAAACTTGATTTTGATAAAGTATTGACTTTTGATAAAGCTACCGATGTTTATTTCTCGGGTGTTAACCACGACGAACAGCAAGTAGCACATGTAAAAATCAACAATCCTGAGTCGTTTGCAGCCATTAATATTAAACAATATGGTGCACCGTGTCAGTTCTTCTGTTCGTCGGAAGTGTACGAACTGCATACCGACAAAAACGGACATCAGGAATTGCGTATTCATGCAGAAAACTGTATGCATTGCAAAACATGCGATATCAAAACACCGGGCGATGGAATTACCTGGAGTGTTCCAAACGGTGGAAATGGTCCTGATTTTCAAAACATGTAGTTAAGCCCCCAACCCCTAAAGGGGAGTTATTAAGTCCTCTTTAGGGGATTTAAGGGCAATTTTCGAATTTTCAAATCTTTCAAATTTAAAAACAATGGCTCTTACAATTATAAGTTTAATAAAACAAGTTCCACTCCCAACGGAAATGCGCATGGGAGACGATGGATTGATGGACCGTACGAAAGCGAAGTCGATTATCAATATTGACTGTCAGTTTGGTCTTGAAGCCGGATTACAACTCAAAAAACAATATCCCGATGCACGTCTGATTGCCTGTTCAATGGGACCTGGTTCATTCGAAGTAGCACTCAAAACAGCTATTTCTATGGGTTACGACGAAGCATTCCTTCTTTCCGACCGTAAACTAGGTGGTAGCGATACATACGCCACCGGTTTAGCAATTTCGACAATGTTGAAACACTTAGGTTTCAGCAAAGACTCGAAAGAACCATTTATCATCCTTGCCGGTCGTCAGACTAGTGATGGTGATACTGCACACGTTCCTTCGCAGGTGGCCGAAAACATTGGTATTCCACAAGCAACGTTTGTAGAAAGTGTAAAAGCTGATGGTGAAGGCAATGTAATTGCAAAACGTATTATCGAAGGTGGTTATCAAATGATGAAACTGCCAATGCCATGTACCATCTCATTAACTCCAACTGGAATTCCACCACGCAAACCATCGCTAACAGGTGCTATAAAAGCCCGTAACGCCAAAGTGACCGTGTTTGGTATTGACGATATTGGGTTGGGAACAGAGAAAATTGGTTTAGGTGGCTCTCCGACAATCGTTGCAGGCGTAGTAAACATTGTGAGCGAACGTGCTCCTATTATTATGTCGCAAGGTCATAACGAAACAACGCTGGTTGACAATTTGCTGGCTAATTATGCCAAAGGTGCCAACGTGCTTGAGAAAAAAGAAAAAGCTGAAAAGAAAACAGCTGAGAAACCGGAATTTCCATTTTACGATAACCGCAACGGTGCAAAAGGAATATTAACCTGGGCTGAAATTGCCAATGGTAAAATTGCCCGACCATCTATCGAATTATTGACTCCGGCTCGTCATTTGGCTGATCAGTTAGGCGAAGGAACAAAAATCATGACCTTGCTTATTGGTCATAATGTAGCCGATCAAGCGCAAACCTTGTTCGAACATGGCGCTGATGAAGTGATTGTCGTAGAAGATGCCAAACTGGCTGAATACCTTGTTTTGCCTTTCTCTTCAATATTTGCACAAGTTATTAAGGAACGTAATCCTGAGATTGCATTATTTGCCGCAACAACTTCGGGTCGTGAGTTAGCTCCACGTATTGGAGTAAAAACCGGTAGTGGTGTAACTGCTGACTGTACCGGATTGGAAATTGGCGAATATGTGAACCGCAAGGAAAAAGTAATCAACAAACCAATTCTTCATTCACGTCGTCCAACTTATGGCGAAAGTAAACTGGCAACCATTCTTGGTTTCGTTTATCCGCAAATCTCAACTGCTCGTGCAGGTACCTTCGAAGTTCCTGTTAAAGTAGAAGGACGCACCGGAGTAGTTTCTACATTCAAACCAAAACTATCGAAAGATGAGTTTAAAGTTGAAATTCTGCAAACAGTTCGTGGCGAAGGAAATTCGGTAAATCTGTTCGATGCGGATGTAATTATTGCAGGTGGACGTGGAACTACAGGCGATGGACTGGATCTTATCAAAAAACTGGCTGAAGCGTTGAAAGAAAAAGGTGTAAAAGCAGAATGGGCTTGTAGCCGTGTAGTTGTAGATGAAGGTTTCTCGGAATATGCACGCCAAGTAGGACAAACCGGTAAAACAGTACGTCCTAAAGTGTATGTAGCCGTGGGTGTTTCGGGAGCAATCCAGCACATTGCAGGAATGAAAGAATCCGAAAAAATTGTTGCAATTGACCATAATCCGAAAGCATCTATTTTCCACTTCGCCGATTTTGGTATCGTAGGTGAATATACCGATATACTACCTGAACTGATTGAACGTGTGAAAGGTGGATTTACATTTGGTATTGAGCCTGTGAAATAAACTATCAATCCTAACAAAAAAGAGTTGCACAAATGCTGTGCAACTCTTTTTTGTTAGGATTATTTTGAGAATACTATATAAATATCCATATTAATTGGAAAAAATTAAATAGTTTTATTCTATAGTCTTGTCTATTACTTTAACCATTGTAATCGCTGTAGAGCCTGCTTTGGTAGTAGTTTGGCTCAATTTCAATTCATAACCATAATCATTTTCAGTATAAACTTCTGTCACAGTTCCATCCTCTTTTTTACTAGAAAACTTATCCAAAGCAGGTAAGAATTTTGACGTTCTATCAGCTGGATTTTGAACAGCAACATTCGTGCCTTTTGCACTTTTTGCGGCAATAGCGGCATTGCTAAACACTGCTTTTAAGTCGGTTATTTGAGTTCCAAGCTTTAGGAAATTGGTTTTTACAGTCACCAAATTGGCTTTTTTACTTACTGTAGCCTTCGTTACTTCACGTACATAACTTATAGAATTGCGTAAACCCATTGTTATAGATAATGTGTAGCCGGCAGTTTTCGATTTATAAACAACTCCACCCAACGCCAAATCGTCTGTTCCTATAGCAAAACCGAGTGTAATCATTTTTGCCGATAATTCATCTGCGGTTAATCCGGTGAAAGTTCGAACTTCTGAAATGGTGTTTTTCACATCTGGAGCTAATGCCTGGGCAGGTGATTTTACTGGTACCTGAGGTTTAGGGTTTGTCAATTCTTCAATTTTTGCATTAATATCTTGTTGTACGCTTGCCTTCACTGCTTCTACAGTACTTTTTACTGCTTCATTTTCCTTTATTGCATCCACAGTTTTCTTTACGGTTTCATTTTCAGCTACCTTATTAATCAGACTTTTCAAATTTTGACCGGTTAATTGACTTTGAAAAAGGAATAATACGATAGTTAATGACATTAAAAAATTCAAGTTGCTTTTCTTCATATTGTTGTTTTTTAGTTAGTTATTGAATAACGAAGTTTTTTTAAGTTTTCAGATTACATTATATAATAATGCGCAAATATACTAAATGTTTTTTATACTCACTTTTATGTTTCAAATATTATGCTTTTGTATGTTTAAAAGTCATTACAAGTTTATTTTTTTTGATATGAATACAACTAATTGATTAGTATGATTCTAAATTAAGTATAAACTGAAAAATAATCAGTTTTGAAAGATTGCATTAAAAATTGTTTCAGTACTTTTGACAAAAATTTTTTCTAAAAAATTTAAATTTATTATGATACAAGAAAAAAAGGATGTTGCTCTAAACTCGGTTTTTGCAGCTATATTTTTAACCGGATCTAAACTGGTTATTGGACTTATTACTAATAGTTTGGGAATTTTATCTGAAGCTTTACATTCTGCTCTCGATTTGGTTGCTGCCATTATTACCTATTTTTCAGTCAGGGTTTCAGATAAACCAGCGGATAAAGAGCATAATTATGGACATGGTAAAGTTGAAAACCTTTCAGCACTTATTGAAACTATTCTTTTACTAGTTACTTGTGTTTGGATCATTTATGAGGCTACACATAGAATTATTTCTGGAAAAGGATTAGAACTAAATACAATTCAAACTGTTTTTAGTTTTATTGTAGTAATTTCGTCAATTATAATTGATGTTTGGCGGTCGAATAAGCTTTATAAAGTTGCTAAAAAACATAATAGTCAGGCACTTGAGGCCGATGCATTGCACTTTTCTACTGATATTTGGAGTTCAGCAGTTGTGATGTTAGGTTTAGTTTGTGTTAAAATATATGAGTGGACAGCATTCCCGATTTTAAAATATGCCGATTCAATTGCTGCTTTATTAGTAGCATTAATTGTATTAAAAGTTTCGTATCAACTTGGACGTAAAGCTATTGATGTATTGCTCGATAAATCTCCTGTTGATGTTAAACAGACTGTTAGGGATATTATTAAATCTCATCCCGAAGTGAAAAAATACCATAGTTTCAAAGCCAGAACTGCTGGTGCTGATACGTTTATCAAAGTAAATGTTCATTTTGATCCTGATTTAAGTTTGCGCGAAGTACATGAGGTCTGTGATAAGATTGAATCAGAAATTCAATTGCGAGTTGCTCGAAGTGAGGTTTATATACATGCCGAACCTGAGGAAAGTAAACATTTAGATGCTGAAGTTGATGATGAACTAATTTGATATTTCAATTCAAAAGTGTCTAAAATGATAAATTACTCAGGTAAAAATTATAAAAATTGATTTTCCACTTAAAATTTGAGGTATTTCACTGAATTTGCTTTGACAAGATATTATTACACTTTAAATTTGCACTACAATATAAATCGAACAATTCGGTTATTATAATGCAAACTAACGGATTAATAATAATTAAAAAAAAGAGTATGAAAACGACAAATTATTTTTTAGCACTAATTTTGCTAAGTTTCGTAACATGGAGTTGTACTAGTTCTGATGATTTGAGTCAGGGAACTTTAAAAACATCCATCAACAAAAATGTGCAGGAACTAACAACTGCAATGAACGCAATTTCGTCATCGGCTAGTTATAAGGTTTTGACGAACTCTGATCTGGAAGCAGGTCCAAGTTATGTAAAATCAGCTTCTGATTTAACTGTAGTACCTATCGATTCTATAATGTTATCAGACATTACAGGTGTATACGAATACAACAGATCTCATTCCACTTATAAAAAATGGCAATTATCAATGTTGAATTTCTTTACGAAATCTGGTGAAAACGACACACAAATGATTGTCAAATTGCCCGAAGAAAAAGTATTAAAACCAAGAACTTTATTGCTATTCTCACCAGCTGACACTTTGTTGACTAATAATTATGTGTTTACATTGAATGATTATGTTTACAAATTCAATCGCTATCTTTGGGATTACAAAATGGCCTCAACCATTAATATTAAAGATGTAGCTGCTGGTGATTTAAAAATTCAATCGGGTTATAATAGAAACGACGGTTATCATTTTGCTTCAGAATTTGCTTTCCCAAGTGGAGCAATTGCAAAATGTGACTATTCAAACGGCGATACAGCCATTGCAACTTATGCCATTTCTGATGGTACAAAAACCCTATACGAAGAAAAATATACTTCAATCAACAATAAATTGTTAAGGAGACACAGAGAAAATTCTTATTCATTGACTGTTGGTGATATTAAAATCGAAAGAAAATTGGGTCTTAATAGTTTGGATAGTGCAAAAGTATATGTTGCTGGTGTATTGCAGGTTAATTCAAAAGTTGAAGTTGTAGACGTTGCAACTACCACTGATTCAACAGAAGTTTGTTTGACAAATCAGAAGAGAGAGTTAAAAATCACTTTTGACGATGGTACAAGTACTACTATGACTCAACTGTTGGGTTCTACAATGTTAGACATTAGAAAATTATTTGTATCTTTACGTCAAACATATTTTGCAACAAGCGTTGTTGACTGGATTGCCTGGGATATTTATAGAAGTAAAAAATAATCTGATTTTAAGGATGAATGATTCTATAAGTCAATTATTCTAAATTCACCCCTTGCATTAAAGCTGTTTATACTTTATTGAACAGACATCACAAACTAATAGGGGAAGTTACAAACTTCCTCTATTTTTTAATTATTGGAAATGAAATACATAGAAAATAAAGCAGCAAATATAAAAAGCATCGAATTAATTGCATTTATTGTAATTTGGGTGGCTATATTTTCTGTTCCTTTTTTTCAAAATAGAATCAATAATTCTATAGATTGGGAGAAAGTTACAAATGAATGGATAAGAATGTCATCGTTCTTAATCATCTTTATACTAAATGCTTATGTATTTGTTCCAAAATTTCTATTCAAGAAGCAATATATTTTATATTTAACAATTACATTCTTAATAATTGTTGTAATTTTGGCTTTAAGTATTTGGTTGCGTTTTGCTTTATCTCCTGCTCAACCGGTTTCAATGCCTCCTATGGATTTAGGCCCTGGAATGCCTCCAATGGAATTAGGATCCAAAATGCCTGCTCCAATGGGCTTTAGACCACCTGAAATGCCTCAACAAAAAACTTTTTTTATGATTTTTGTTGACTATATGATTCTGGCTATTCTGGTAGTGGCGGCTGGAACTACATTCAAAATGATTTCGCAATGGTTGAACGAAGAAGGTCGTAGAAAGGATGTAGAAAAAGAACAATTAAAGACTGAACTCGCATTGTTAAGACATCAGGTAAGTCCACATTTTTTCATGAATACTTTGAATAATATTCATGCTTTGGTCGACATTAATACCGAAATAGCAAAAGATGCGATTATTCGTTTATCTACTTTGATGCGATACCTGCTCTATGACACTGTTCATGGGCAAACCAGTCTTAAAAAAGAAATTGAATTTATTGTTAGTTATATTACTTTGATGCAATTGCGATTTTCAAAAAAAGTTTCAATAACAGTTGAAGTACCTCAAGATATTCCTGATATTCAAATTCCACCTATGTTATTTATTTCTTTTTTGGAAAATGCATTTAAGCATGGAGTAAGTTATCAAGCGAGTTCTTTTGTTCAATTTAAACTTGAAGTCGCTGGAAATAAAATAAATTGTCATATAAAAAACAGCAAACATAAAAGTAAGGAAAACCTTGATAAAAGCTATTCAGGTATTGGTTTAACCAATATTCAAAAAAGCTTGGAATTACTTTTTGAAAAGGAATATTCTCTGAATATATTTGAAAATGATAAAGAATTTGATGTAAATCTAACTATCCCAATATATGAAAATAAAATGCTTAGCCATTGATGACGAGCCTCTTGCATTAAAGCAATTGGAATCGTATATTGAAAAGATACCTTTTTTTGAAAGTGTTGCCTATTGTCAAAGCGCTTTTGAAGCTATTGAATATTTAAATAACAACGACATTGATTTGATGTTCGTTGATATTAATATGCCGGATATCAATGGGATGGATTTTGTTAAATCGCTTGTAGAAAGACCTCAGGTTATTTTCACAACAGCGTATAGCGAATATGCCATGGAAGGATTTCAAGTAGATGCATTGGATTATATATTAAAACCAATCAGTTATGAAGTTTTTCTTAAATCGGCAAACAAAGCGAAAACGTGGTTTGAACGAAATCAAAAGCAAGCTGAAACAATTAAAACTACACCCGATTATTTATTTGTGAAGTCTGAATATAAACTGATTAGGATTTTATTGGCCGATATTAAATATATAGAAAGTGCCAATGAATACATCCAAATACACTTGATTAATGAACAGCCTGTCACCACATTAATTCGCCTAAAAGCAATGGAAGAGCAATTGCCAAAAAACAAATTTATGCGTGTTCACAGATCTTTTATTGTTAATTTAGATCAGGTAAAAGTGATTGAACGAAATAGGATTATTTTTGATCAAAAGGTTTATATTCCAATTGGTGATCAATACAAAGATAGTTTTCAGGCCTTTATTGATAAAACATTTCTAATGTAGTAAAATGCAATTATACTGCATTTTACTACATAAGAAATGAAATTTTAGTCCTGACTGATTATGATTCAATAACCCGTATTTCTGAAGTGACTTCTATGGCTTTACGATAAAGAGCACCAACTCCACAATAAGTGTCTTCCGACATTTTAACGGCTTTTTCCAGTTTGTCAAGTGGTAAGTTTTTACCTGTAAATGTGTATATTACATGCATTTTGTAATAATGTTTCGGATGTTCATCGGTAACATCACCTTCAACTTCTACGCTGCATTTTTCTACTTCAACCCGCATTTTTTTGAGAATCGAAACCACATCCATACCTGTGCATCCACTGAGTGCTACCAGCATTAATTTTTTAGGACTAGGGCCTAAATCTGTGCCACCACCCTCGATAGGTGCGTCCATTAATACTTTATGACCATTTACATCTGCTTCAAAGGCTAAATCACCTTTCCATTCTGTTTTAATTGTGTGTTTAGTTGACATTTTTATTCTCTGTTTAAATTTTCTCTTGTTTTTTACATGCTAATAACGCAATCATTCAATGTATTGTTTAGTTTTTGGGTAAACAATGCGTGATAATTAAAAATCATTAGACGGCTAAAAGTTAAACAGTTTTCAGGTATTCCACCACATTTTTCTCAATGCGCACTGAAATGTTGGCAATATCGGCTTTATCAAATGTTTCGCCACTTATGTTTTCGAATAGTTCAATATAACGTTCGCTGATACCGGCTACAATTTCAGGAGTCATTTCCGGCACTTGTTGACCATCTTTGCCCTGAAAGCCGTTTTCCATGAGCCATTCGCGTACAAACTCTTTAGAAAGCTGTTTTTGTGCTTCGCCTTTATCAAAAAGTTCTTGATAACTGTCAGAATAGAAATAACGTGAAGAATCTGGTGTGTGAATTTCGTCAATAAGATAGATTTTACCATCGCGACGCCCAAATTCATATTTGGTATCAACCAAAATTAAACCTCGCTCGGCAGCTATTTCAGTTCCTCGCATGAATAATGCCATTGTATATTTTTCCAAAGCTTCATATTCTTCAACAGAAACCAAACCCTGACTCAGAATTTCTTCTCGTGTAATATCTTCGTCGTGACGACCTAGTTCAGCTTTTGTAGTGGGAGTGATAATTGGTTGTGGAAAACGTTGGTTTTCACTCATACCATCTGGGATTTTAACACCGCAAATTTCCCTCGAACCGCTTTTGTAGGTTCTCCACGCACTTCCGCAAAGATAGCCACGTACTATCATTTCTACAGGGTAACCTTCGCAACGCAGTCCTACAGTTACCATTGGATCAGGACTGGCAAGTTTCCAGTTTGGAACAATATCAGCAGTTGCGTCAAGGAACTTAGCTGCAATCTGATTCAACATCTGACCTTTGTAGGGTATTCCCTTTGGTAAAAC
>JBMOHG010000035.1:0-15193 GCA_049317965.1 Paludibacter sp. | reverse complement strand
CCATTGTCAATCATATAGCCCCAACTTGGATAGGTGCGGTTGGTGGCAATTTTGTAAGCCAAATCGGGTCGGTTGTAAGCGGTGAGTCCGCGCATAAGAAACTGAATACCAATAAGTCCAACACTTACATGCGACTTAAATTCACCTTCAATTCGCCCCGAAAGATTTTCAAATACCTTTTGTTCGTAACCTTCGGGAACTAAGTCTTGCATAAGCGAAATAATATTGGCTGTTACGGTATTGTTGCCATATTGGGCTTTGTTTTTGTCGAAGAATTTTTCGTTATAAGCCGTTTTTACTTTTGAGGCCAAGTCCATAAATTCTTTTTTATCAGATTGATTTCCAGCAATATCAGCATATTTTGCCATGATGTTCAAAATTCTGTAAAAAAAACTGGTAGCAAGTATTTGCCCATCGGTGATGCGAGCGGGGTCTTTCGACCAAATAATATTTAAATTTTCGGGCGGCATACACCAATCGCCGTATTGGTCTTTGGTTACGATATAATCTTTCATGTAATTGGATTGCATATACTTCACCCAACTTTTCATCGATGCGTAATGCAATTTTATCGGTTTTGTGTCGCCATATTGCTCGTAAAGCATATTCACAATATGAATGTAAGCTCCTGGCCAAGTTATATTATCGGTATAAAATTGCCAGTATGCCGGTGCTACATCGGGCAAACTTCCGTTTTGTTTTTGTGAATCGTCAATATCTTGCGCCCACTTCGAATAAAGAAGCTGATTATCGAAAATATAACTTTCGCCCACGCATCCAGTAGCTCTGTCGCCTAACCAACCCATACGTTCGTCGCGCTGCGGACAGTCAGTCGGGAAGCTGCGGTAATTGCCCATTATTCCCCAGCAGGCATTGCGGTAAATTTGATTAATGGTACTATCCGACGTTTCAAAAGTACCACTATTTGCCATTTGGTCGTAATTAACTTTGCCTTCCAAATCGTTGATTGTAGGCATTTTATCAATTCCGGTAATTTCCACATATCGGAAACCGTGATAGGAGAACCGTGGTTCGTAACTGAAAATGCCATCGGTTGCAGGCGTATAAATATCTGTGGTACGCGAACCACGTAAATTGGCAGTATAAATATTACCGTCTTTTTGTGTTGTTTCGGCATAACGCAAAGTAACTGGCTTATTTCTATTTCCGTAGAGTTTCACAGCAAGCCATCCTACCATATTTTGCCCCATATCCACCACAAATTTTCCTTTCGAAATTTCATTTATAGAGACAGGTTTAAGTATGCGCATAGTTGCCAAATTCGGATTCAACTGCGCTACTAATTTGCCCGCTGGAGCATCTACCTTTTGAGCAATTTTCCAAGTAGAAGCATCATAACCGTTTTTATTCCAACCCGCTAATTCCAAATTGGCATCGTATTCTTCGCCATCAAATTCGTTGTTGGCAATAATGGGTCCTTTGGTCGTAATTTTCCACGTATTATCGCTTACAATGGTTTTCGTTTCTCCATTTTCAAATTCTATATTCAACTGCATCAATAATTTAGGAAAACCATAACGTACCTGTGCCGGACTATCGAGCGGGTCGCCTCCTGGCACATTTTCCATGCGCATGGTAAAAAAACGTCCATTACCAAGAATGACTCCAATGGTATTTTGATTACCCATAAGCAAATTTTTTACATCAAAAACATTGTAATTCACCCGTTTGGTATAATCGGTAGCGGTGGGAGCAAAAATATCGTTGCTGATTTTAGAGCCGTTGATATAACATTCGTACATTCCCAAACCGGAGATATACAATGTTGCTTGTTTTACTTTATTTTCAATGGCAAATTCCTTACGCAGGTAACGCGCTGACAATCTGGTCTTTGTGGTCAATTTTCCTGAGTTCAACATACTGTCTAAGCCTATCCATTGTGCTTTGGGTAAGGGATTCTCGAGAAATGCCATTGTGAAATTGCCAACCTCGCTCCACTTAGTTGCACCTTTGTTTGTCCACACTTTTACTTTCCAGAAGTAACTTTTGGTAGATACTAATTTTTTGCCATTATACGGAATAAGCACAGAAATTCCACTTTCAATTTTGCCGGAATTCCAAACCAAATCCTTTTCATTTCCTAACTTTTCGGGCGATTCAGCCACCAAAATTTGATAGGCATTTTGAAGAATTCCAGTTTTGTTCGATTGTAATTGCCACGAAAAACGCGGATGCTCGGCATCGATACCAAGCGGATTGGTACGTGTTTCAATTTTAAGATTTACGGCATTTGTTTTTGAAAACAAATGAGTTGGCTGTATGTAAAATAAGAAAAGAGCCAACATGAAACGTATGAAGTGATTTTTCATTTTGCTATTATTTTTCTGTTAAATATTTGGAATTAAACCAATAATTGAAACTGGTTTTATGGATTTATTATTTTGCAGTATTTTGTAGTTACCTTTTGTTTGGGGCTGAAAATAAAGGGTATTTCCCGAAATGGAAAATTCAATTTTTTGTTCTGATTCGTCTTTTAAAATCTTACGTATTTCAAAATCTTTTGCGTCATTTGTCGTATTAATTTCAATGCCATTAAAGTAACTATTTACCGTAAAAGTATTGTTATTATGTTCAAAATCTGTTGTTCTTTCATTTTCAAAACAGAATAATCGGTAAGCCATTTTTCCATTATTTCCGGCATAAACTCCCACTTTTCCTTTTGGCCAATATGCTGATAAAATAGCCTTTTGAGGAATAATGTCACTTGCAACCGGCAATGTAATTGACTCTTTATCGCCACCAATATAATACTGTTTTTTTGATACTTCTATAATTTCTCCATTCTGAACCAATTGCAACGAAGCGTAAATATCGGTTTTTGTTCCAAAATCATCATCGTAATAACTAATTTCGGCTTTAGAAATGGGTTTGTCTATACTTAGTGAAACTTCACGCTGAATAATATCCGCTGAATTCTTCAATATCAAAGGCGTATTGCTAATTTTAGATTCCGAAACTAGTTCCATTTTAAACTCATTTACAGGTACAAAATCAATTTCCAACGAACTGATAAATTCTACGCCATCTTTGTTATCGTCGATAATGATTTCGGGCTTTACTTCGCGATGATTATCAAAAGCATCGAAATATTTCCCCAACGGAATTGATTTTAGCTGAAATTCTCCGGAGTTTGATTTTGTAATTTCATCCACTTTCAATATTTTATTAGTTTTTCTATCTAGAACAAAAACAGTAATTCTATCTGTACCAGTATTTAAATATTCAATAGTAAGCACCGGATTCGACATACCGTTGTACATTACGCGGTCGTCCACATCGAACAGTATTTTTGAATTTGCCGCGTTGGTTCTTACGCCTTTTTTTAGCGTACTTTCATCAACAACATAATCCACATTTGCTTCACTATCATTATATTGCCGTATTCCTAGCCAATTGTTATGATACATAATGGTATCCAACAAATGGGACATGCGCTTTTTTTTGTTTGCCATTGGATATTCACCAAGTTGCGTATAAAGCTTTGAAAATAATGGATTTTGAATAATGCTATCGAAGTGCGAAAAATACTTTTGAACATTAGGTTCCAAAATATCCGCTTTATAAAGATAAAGATAATTCACACCATCAATCGCCACACGATTGAAAAGCGAAAGTGGATGCCCCATGGCATTCAAGGTGTTTCTAAATATCTGACCTGCAGTTTCGTAGTATCTGTTGGGGAATTTTAAATGTCGGTATCGATTCATGATATATGCCGGATCGGAAGTAGCTGCCCATATATCGTATTTTTCGCTCATACCATTTTGCTTAATCGAAACTCCTTTTGAGATGGCCATAGAAGCTGCACGTCGATATATAAAATCTTCGTTTTCGTAGCCATTATTCATAGGTGATATTTGCAAAATATGTTCTTTTTTAGGGAAATATTTTTTTGAAACATCAATCGACCATTCCACTACATTTTTCAAATAGTTCACATCGGTATATCCATACGCATTCCATTGTCGGTAAATAGATTGCTGTACATCGTGAACGCCTTCTTCGTTGGCATTTAGCAGCATTTCCTCCCAGCGACCAATGCCATTAATGTTAATAGCTGACACATTCGGATTGTTGGCGTATTTATTTGCAGCTTCCTTCATAAACCGCAAATAGGACGCTTTAAAAGCCTGTGAAAAATAATTGGGGAAAGCCACCCGTTTGCCCCGACTATCGGACGAATGTATAATATTCACATTGTCAATCAGGCAATTGGCAATATTTTCAGCTTCAATACTTAATTGATAATCGCCCTCAGCAGCACATTTTATTTCTTTAGTAACTAAACTCGATTCGCCTTGTTTCACTTCAAACGATTCTACAATTTGCTTACCGCATGAAGGTGATTTCAGTAAAATATTGAATTTTGCAGAAGTGTTTTTAGTGATAAAATTCAATATTTTATAATCGAACTGAACCAAGTATATTGCATTGGGAACAAACTTAATTTCTTTATTCGTTTGCAGTAATTTTGAGTTAACTAATTTATTGTCAATTATTTCCAAGCCTTTAGAACCCGAAATAGATAAATTTAAATTTGAAATTTTTCCATTCAAAATCTCGTAACCATCTGTTTTCGTATTTTTTTCAAAATCAGTAAAAACACCATGGCTTACGAGTCGGATTCTTTCGTCGGAAATTAGTTTTGGAGACGTGCAATAAGTAGCATTATTGGCAGTCATAAATCTCAATATCACCGTTTTTCCCTGCTTTTTCCACACCTCAATGTTTTTATCAATATAACTCCAGTCAAAGTGATTTCTATCAATAAATACATCTTTCCATTCAATGGAAATTTCGCCTTTCAGAACACTCAGATTTTGTGCTATTTGATTTATTTCTGTCTCTGTATTAAAAGGATAGCCATAAAAATAGATAATCCCATTTTTTCTTCCAGCAGTTGAAAATGCAGGAATCACAAACGATAAAAATAAAACAAGAAGAAGAAATTTGAATACTCTTAACACCTTCGGATCTTTTTGAATGTTATGCTGAAAAATTAAAACGCTACCCTAAATCCGACAAAATTGAATCCAATTTCAGGTATATAACAGCTCCTATGCGTATTACGACAACTTGATTCAACTTCGTGATAGGATCCGCCACGAAAAATGTGCATTTCTCCTTTTTCGGGACCTTTCGGATTTATCTGATATCCGTTTTGATATGTTTCGTACCAATCAGAACACCATTCGCCAACATTACCACTCATATCGTAAATTCCTAATTCATTAGGTTTTAATTGACCAACCTCGTTTGGGTGATAAATACTATTGTAGCCAAACCATGCAACTTCTGTAATGTCGTTGGAGCCAGCATATAAGTAGTTTTGAGATTTTACACCACCTTTAGCTGCAAATTCCCATTCGGCTTCGGTAGGCAATCGGCCACCTATCCATTTGCAAAATTCTGTTCCACCATACCAAGTTAAATTGATGACAGGATAATTATCATATCCTTTTTTTGCCTGCCATTTTTCATTCACATATTCCAGCTTAGTAAAAGGGCCAAATGCAAGTACTAATGATTTATCATTTAATGTTGCTCTGAAATTCACTTTTTTGGCATTCATAAATTCGGCAAACTGGTAATTTGTAACTTCATATTTCGAAATCTCGAAACTGCTTACTTTTACTTTATGTACTGGTTGATCTCCAAAATTCAACGGGTCACCCATCATAAATTCGCCTCCTTCGACCAATACTTTCTCAATTTGTAGAGGCTTCGATTGTTTATTGGCAGCTAATTTTTGTGCAAAGGTTTCGTATTTCATTTCTGGCACTTGCATTTCGTCAAGCATTTTACGATAAAATACGCGAGCATTTTTTAGTCGGGTCAATATGCCTGGTTCTGTTGTAACAAGTTCTATTTCGTCAATAAATTTCATTTGTTTACAAATAATTTCAGGTGCTTTCTCTATATTCCAAGTTGGTTTTCCATCAACTACAAAATAAATTGGTGAAGTATGAGCTACAGCATCATTATTGCAGTATACAGCAGCTACCAGCCATTGACTTTTGGTTATTGGTAAATCAAAATTGAATTGCAATGTGTCGGTAGCTTTTGGATTGAGTATTTCATGAACCAGCCCATCGTTGTTGTAGATAGCTAATCGGGTCATTTGTCCAATTTCCTTGGGCGAAATAGCTGTTACTTTTAATTTAGCTGTACTTCCATGGTTTACAATGACATCATTTCCAGGTATTTTATCATTGGCTGTGAAAAATAATGCAGGTCCATTGGATACAAATGTATTCCCATTTTTCAATCCTTCAAACCATTTGTCTACATGAAACTTTTTGCCCGTATATACATACGTTCTTACTTCGCCCATAGTTGCTCCATAAGGGAAATCGCTACCTGCTGCAGCACTTAATCGGAATCCTAAATTTAAATAATCGTAGTAGCCATAAGTATTGATTTTTGTAAGTTGTAGCAATTCTACAAAATCAATCTCGTTAGTAGTAATATACCAAGGCAAACCACGTAAAATTTCGCATCCATTAAAAGCAAGATGAGCAAAACCTACCAATGCTCCTGGTTGTTTGTGTATGTCTTTAAATACATTATCGTAATAATCGTAATGAGCAGTATCGCGTGAAAACTCACTTAAATTTAAGCCAATAATATGACCATAAGTGCTGCGTGGATCTTCCTGACCAGAAATTAAACAATACTTTCCGTCTTGCGTTCTGAATTTTTTACCAAATCCTTGTTGCTCGTAATCAACACCGGTTTTTGAATCACCATCGTAATGATGATAGCCCATATTTAAGGTGTTCACAATATGAAGGTTTTCGGCCTTGGCAAAACTAATTAGGTATTGACGATATTCAGGCTTGGTGGTGGGATGATGCACATGTACATCGCCCGAATACCAACCCATTTTTGGCAAATTAATCCATCGTTTCAACGAAATATTAATATCAAATTCATGGTCATCGGCAGGCACAATAAACTCTTGCATCAACACAGGTATATATTCGTAGCCATGCGAAATATTTAGTATCCATTTACCTGGTTTAAGATTGATGGAGAAATCACCAGAGGCTTGATACAAAGCGGGTGCTTTCCAAAAAGGAACTGGTTGCGCTGTGTCATAAATAAAACTACGTGTAAGATCGCCCCCCTTACCAGTAGTTTTGCGCACAGGTCCAATCCAGTTTTTATCGTTGCTAAACATGATGCCCGACACAAAATCGTCAACCGTAGAGAACTCTTTCACCACTTTTCCATAAGGTGGCGTTACCACTTCTTTTGTTTCGGCATTTTGAATACACATCATTATGGGTGTAATCTTTTTTGTGTCTGCTTCTGTAATTTTGAAGTTGACTGTAACCAGATTATGCGGCAAATCGTGAGCAAATGAGTTTGTTACGAATAACAAGCTCATAATCATTGCAATAAAAACGTTTTTGGTTTTCATGATAATTTTTTATCTGTAATAAAATGCTTTTGGATTGTTGTATAACCAGTCAATGGCTATTTTTTTAGCTTGCTCTTCTCTCATTAATCCTTTTTTAATCAATTCAGAAAGAGTGATATACAGGTTTTCTTTGGTGAAAATTAGGCTGCCATAAATCTGTTGCGGATAAAGATAATCGCCACCAAAAAGATGGATTTTGCTGGTTGGCAACATTTCGATATATCTTTTCATAATATCAATACTTATTCCACGCTCAATAATGTGGTCCCAAGTCATGTTGATATACACATTAGGGTAATATTTTGCCAACAAAATGGCTTCATCAAAATACGGATAACCGGCATGTAGAATCACAAAATTGACAGTTGGGAAATTTTTAATAAGCCATTCTAAGCTTGAAGCATGATTATTCTTAACTGAATTGAAGTTCCAGGCAAATATGCCGACGTGAAAAATAACGTTCATGTTGTACTTTTCGGCTTGTTTTATCATATAAACTCCCAAATAATCGTCCAACGGAATGTGATAATCTTCCAAATGAAATACATAATACTTATTTGGTTTTGCATCCGAATAATCGAATGGTGTTGCCATAATTTTGGCAAAAGATGCATCTGCTTCAGCACGTGTACGGGCTTTGTAGTTGATTTCGCGGTTGTAGGCACTTCCAAATTTGATATTTTTAATGCCGGCAGCAGCATATTCTTTGAATAATTTATCTATTCCGGCCAAAATATCGTCGATGTTCCGAATCGGTGTTTCGGTCAATTTTGATATTTCATCGAGACTATTGGCATCTTTTACACAAATATTATTCACCGTAGGAACCACCATCATTTTATCCTCGCCGTAACTTCTGCGCACATCTTCGGACGATGGCGAGCGGAAAGTAAGCATGGATTCAATTTTATTTTTCTCGAAGAATTTTTTCATAAAACCCTTTTCTGCAAAGTCTTTTTTGAGCAAATCGGAAATGCGTTGACATTCGTCCAACCCATAATTTTTAAACTGATATTGTTCGGCTAACGAAGCTTCCAATGCCAAAATGTAAGTAGAATTCTGAATAGCAGGATAGTATTTATAGAATGCAGCCCAACGGTCTTTGAATGGTGCTTGACTGTTTTTCATCAATGCCATTTCGTTGTTGGTAATGCCAGCCGACTCCAAATTATCCACAATATACGGAATAAACAAATTGAAAATATCCAATTGTAACCCCAGCAATTCAGCTTCACTGCTTAGATGTTCGTGGGTATCAATTACGGTAAGTCCATCAATGTATTTCCACAAAGATGTGTTTTTGTTGATGATTAAGGCTGCCTGTTTTTCATTTGGTTTGGCATGTAATGTATTTAAAGAAACAATACAAGAAATTACAAAAAATGAAATTATTATTTTAATGTGTTTCATATTGACTATTATTAAAATGTTTTTTTACTATGTATGTACAAAAGTAAGCTGAATAACTACTAAATAAAATTGCTACTGTATCATTAAACTACATTTTTTGTAACAATTGCTAATTTGACATTTTCACTATTTCACTTCATTAACTTAAAGATCTACATCATTTTAAAATGCACTTGTACTCCCTGATGATTAATATCCATTTGGGCAGCTTTGGATAAATGAAGATTTGCTTTATCATTCTCATTTTTACCCAAATAACCCAAACCAAGCATATAATGACAATGGATTTTATTGCGGAATGTCAAATCGTCATCCCAAATAAGCAAATCGGGCAATGAAACAGCAAAATAATCGAGTTTTATTTGCTCTTCTAAATGCTTCTCACCAAATGCAATCAACTTATCGAAACGTGATTTAGCTTCGGTTTCGCATCCCAATTTTAGCAAGGCTAATCCCTGATAGAAAATTTTATCGGGTTTTTGGTCGTTATAGAAAATGGCAGCTGCCGGTTGGGTATTTCCGTCTTTAGCTAACTCCCAATAATCTTTTGCTTTTTTAATTTCATTAAGCCCATCGTAAGCACAGCCCAACCAGTAATGGAAATCATTTTCTTGTGCTCCGTGCAATTTTCCTTCACCCAAATTATGAGGATAATCTAAACATTCAAGCAAAAGTGCGATGGCTTGAGAATAATTTTTTTCATGAATAGCACTCTTTGCTAATTCGACCCTGGCGAGTTGATACTGAGCAGGTACTTTACCTTCTCCACCTTCCCAAGGATGAAAAATACGGTTGTCAATTAGTTCGATAGCTTTTGTGTAGTAGCCTGTTTGATTACACAATGTAGCATATTCAAGATACACATCATCGCGTTGTTCCACTAATTCAAAATGTTTGTCTAAAAAAGCTAGTCTTTCGGCGTGTGAGCGACAAATACGCTTATACAATTGGTCGAGTTCCATTAATATGCGAGCATCGGTGGTGTCGAGTGCAAAAGCTTTTTCCAACATTTCCACTGCCTTCTCTTCCTGATTAAGTTTATTGAAATAAGCCAACGATAGATTCCGTAAGACTGTTGGGTACTTATCGTTAATTTCAGCAGACTTTTCCCAACAAGTAATAGCTTCGGGATACTGACGTTTATCGTACCAAAGGTTGCCAAGATAATAAGGCGCTTTGGCATCCATAGGATTAACTTTCTGTGCGCAATTTAATGCCAAAATAGCTTCTAAGCGGTTCGGGAAACAAAATTCCGGAGTGTGTAAAGCTGCTTTCTCAAAAACAGTTTTTGCATCTTTTCCAGCCAAGTTCAACGCCCAACCCATATAATAGAATGTCATGGGTGTTGTGACACACACTTTCGTTCCTGCTTCCAATAATTGTATAGCCTCGCCATACATTCCAGCAGCAATGTAATCCAAGGCTACAATTTCGTAATTATGAATTTCGCCACGCATAAGTTGGTTCATGTCATCTAACACGCTGTTTTCGTTTGTCAGCAAGTATTTTTCAAAACAACAACCAAAATTAAATAAATCAATTTTCAATGAATCTTCAATCCAAAGTAGCGCCTCAGCTTTAAGACCGAGTTTCCGCAAAATTGAGCTTTTCAACACACGGGCTTTGTGATTGTGCCAGTTACGAATCAACGATTTTTCAATTTCATGAAGTGCATCGGTCAAATTATTGCTGAGACACGAAATTTGTGCACAACCAAAAAATCCTGCATCCTGCATGGCTGCATTCCAACACGATTTATAAAAAGCATCGTAAGCTTCTTTATTTTTGCCCTGAAATTGAAGTGCCAAACCAAGATTATAATGCGGCTCTCCATCATACGGGTTGGGGTTGCGTTGCAATTGAGTTTCAATTGCGACTTTGAAATATTTTTCTGCTTCTGCAAATTTCCCACGACGCAGTAGCCACAAACCCATAGCGTTATTATTGCGCACATCGCTGGGATCTCTTCGCAACGCTTCGTAGTAATAATCGGTGGCATTGTAAGTGGCATGTCGGTATTGTTCCAAATGCAATCCGGTAATGTACAATTGTTCGCAGGTTGGTGTTTCCTCTGGCGACAACGCAGCTTTAGCTGCCTCAGCTTGTGGACGCTCCACTTCTTCGGTACGAATAGCAAGCACTTCACGATCATTCTCGCCATAAACCGCTAAACACAAATTAGAAAGAGAAATATCTCCAACTACAATTTCACGCACATAAACATGCTCAGGCGATAAATTCACCACCTCCTCAAAGTCCCCCTTCGGGGAATTTAGGGGGCTTAGTGTAATCTTTGCATCTTTAATTTTGGAAGTAGCAAATACTTTCACAATTACCTTATCACCCACTTTATCCATGTTCAACAACAAATCTTGAGAAGCATTTTTCACAACTCCTAGTTCTCGGTAAGGTAAAAAGTATTGTGTAAATGTTTTTTCTTCGTAGGGATTCATCCAACTAAAATCAGGCTGATTATCCGTAAATACACCGGCCATTAATTCAATATATGGACCATCTTCGTCGGTCAAGTTGCGATCCCAAGCTTTGCCAAAATCGCCATTTCCCCATGTCCATTGTTTCTTACCCGGTGAAATATGATGATTGGCTACATGTAACACGCCAGCTTGGGTGTCATTTTCGTAACCACCTACAAAGTTAAACTCTGAATTGATGGCCATATAAGATGTGGGTACCGGAATATTTTTATAATTCGAAATATCGATGCCTTCTGAATAATCTATTTTGTAATAGGTTCCAGTAGCAATGGGAAAGGTTGATACATCGCGTTTACCATGGTCGAACACCGCATGAACATCGGGTGGAAAAACGGATTGATAAAAATCGTTGACTGCTACAGCAGGATTAGCCCACCAAAGGAAAGTTTGAGGAATAGGAGTTGGATTATATAGTTTCCCTTTAATTTCTAAATAAGCTTTTCCTGGATGTAATGTAAAACCAGCCATTCCTTTTTGATGAAACATTTTTTCGTTTTCGCTTACCCAAACAGTAATACTTCCATCGGCATTATTTTCAATGCTATGGTCAACGGGTAAAAAAGTGCTCGGACGATGATGCTGAGGCCAGTTAAACTCAATTCCGCCCGAAATCCAAGGGCCTGTAAGTCCAACTAATGCAGGTTTAATAACCTGATTATAATATATAAAATGGCGTTGTTTGATTTTGTCATAAGCCATTTGTACACGTCCACCCAGCTCAGGCAAAATCATAATTTTGATGTATTCGTTCTCCAAAAAAACAGCTTTATAAATTTTATCCTGTTTTTCGTCGGCTATTTTTTCAATTACCGGATAAGGATAAACGACACCACTACTTCCCTGATAAACACGCTTTTCGAGAAAAATAGGATTTTTCTCAGGTTGACCTATTTCATAAGTTGGGATGGCAACTTGTTCGCTCCAAACCCTAACCTCATTTGTATCAACTGTACTTTTTATTAGATATTCTGTAATTCGCTCCATATTAAACTTTGAATAAATTTAGCTGTAATTAATGCTTATTTTACGAGTTCATTTTCAATAAGCTCTAGTGATTTTCCTTTTGTTTCGGGTAATTTTATTAGAACAAATAAAAATCCCAACAAACAAACACCTGCGTATACCCAAAATGTGCCAGCTGCACCTAATTCTTTATTTAACAGTGGAAAAGTATATGTAAGTACAAAGCAAGCAATCCACAGTGCAAATGTTGCCAAAGCCATAGCTGCTCCGCGAATTCGATTTGGGAAAATTTCAGAAAGGATGACCCATACTATAGGTGCAAGTGACATGGCATAAATAGCAATTGCAAGAACTACTAAAGCAAGAACTGCAACACCTTTAAGTTGAAAATAAAAGGCACCCCCAAGTAATAAATAAGTGGCAGCTAACCCGATTGAACCAAATACCATCAATTTTTTTCGACCCCATTTATCAACAGTAAACATTGCTACAAGTGTAAAAATTAAATTTACGCTTCCTGTTATTACTATATTAAAAAGTGTATCACTGACACCATAGCCCGCTGCTGTAAAGATTTCTTCCGCATAATTAAATACAGTATTTATACCGCACCATTGTTGAAAAACGGCGAGTACAATACCAATTATTAAAACATTTCGGAATTTTGGTTTAAATAACTCTTTAAAATTTACTTTTTCAGTTGCAACGTGTAATGTCGCTTGAATATTAGCCATTTCTTGATTTGCATACACTTCTCCACCAATTTTCTTAAGTGTTGGAAAAGCTTTTTCATTTTTACCCGCTTTCATTAACCAACGAGGACTTTCGGGCAATAAAAATGTGAGGAGTAGAAAGGCAGCCGAAGGTATAGCACAGGCATAAAACATCCAGCGCCATCCAATTTGTCCATTCCACGAAGTACGAATAAATTCGTCGGTTGCACCATCTGGAACGCTATCGGCAATAAGTAGATTAATTACTTGCGCTCCTAAAATACCAATAACAATAGTCATTTGGTTTAACGAAACAAATTTCCCACGCATGGCCGAAGGTGCTATTTCGGCAATGTACATGGGTGAAAGAGCTGATGCTAATCCAATACCGACACCACCTACTAGTCTGAAAACAATAAATACTATGTAAGAATTTGCAGCACCAGTTCCAAGTGAAGCCAATGTAAAAAGAAATGCCGACAGGAGTAGCGGCCATTTTCGTCCAAATTTATCACTCACCATGCCCGATACAACTGCTCCAATAATACAGCCTATAAGTGCTGAACTCATTGCCCATGCCTGTAAATTTGTTGACGACGCTATGTCAAAAAAACGCTCATAAAATGGTTTTGCACCACCTATTACTACCCAATCGTAGCCGAAAAGTAAACCTCCCATGGCTGATACCATCGAAATACCAAGAATGTAGGATTTATTGAATTTTATCATTTTGATAGCAATTAAATTTTATCATTTTTTTTAGCCTAATAACGAGTATAAAAAAATTGAAAATCAGTTTATTGATTGTAAGCCTGAAATTGTTGTTTCAGTAAATCTTTCATAAATAAATTTACATCCCACTGACTTACTATTGGTTGATTGGTTTCTGAATTAGTCCACATGTAGGGAGGTGGACCAAATTCCGTAGTAAAAGTAGTACATTCTTTACCTTCCTTTTTGCGTAAAAGTAGAATGCGTTCCCATATTTCCAAAAAGTAATTCACTTCCGTTTGCCAATGTGGTAGGCGAGGATCTGGGATTTGTGGCCCTTCAAGATGCCCAACTCTGGCATGAATATGTTCCGTTCGTGCAATTGCTTGGGTGAGTTCTGTCGAAAAATCCGCAAGATAACTCTCTGAAACACAAACCCAATGCGAAAAATCAGCTGTAATTTTCATATCGGGTCTCAAGCGAAATAACTCACGTACACTGACAGGACTGAATCCAATCCGTCCTCTGTGTGTTTCGTGCACAACTTGCACATTATTGATTACAGCAAAATTCTCAGCAGTATCAATTACTCTCAATTGTTCTTCTAAGGTAAAATGGTCTTTTCCGGAATGCGAATTGATAAGCAGAGGAGCACATTCGTTGGAAATATGGAGGTAATATTCAAACGATTTACAAAACTCATCAATATTTTTTCCCTTAGCTTGATGCTGATGACTAATAATTGACAATTGATATTGTTCGAGCAATTTTATAAATTTGATGCGTTCCTCTTTGTTTTCGGGCATCCAAGTGTCAACGCCATCAAATTCTGCCTCTTTTACATTTGCAAAAAAAGTTTCCAAAGGAAGATGCTCATATCCCCATTGTGGTGAAAGTATTTTTAATTTCATTGGTCAACAGATTTTACAAACTAAATTTTTAGCAATTTATTTCTTGTAAATTAATGGTGATTGAGCTTCATTATCAAGCACATCGCCCACTTTAAGCGTTTTGATTATTTCGTCGCTCAAAATATTCTTTATTCCATTGAAGGTGGCACCATCAGGCATATAAGCACAGGTCATAGCTCTGCGAAAACCATTTGTCATATTGGCACCTGCACCATGAATTGTCAATCCATTGTGAAACGAACAACTACCCGCTTTCATGGGAGCGGCTACCGATGGTGAATTAGAAAACTGTGGGTAAAATTCAAAAATGGTATCCATATTTTTACCTATACCATAATTATCTAATTGAGTGCTTTTGTGAGTTGTCGGGATGAAATATAAGCATCCATTTTGATAAGTTGCATCGTCGAGTGCTACCCAAATTGACATTGCTCTACGGTCGGAAAAAGACCAAAAAGGTGTATCTAAATGCCACGAAGTAGCATTTGCCCAAGGTCGTTTTATTAATGCTTGATCGTGCCAAATTCGGGTTCCATCCCACTG
>JBMOHG010000034.1:0-15209 GCA_049317965.1 Paludibacter sp. | reverse complement strand
ACATATTCTGTTCCCTGTCCACTGAAATAGTATTTCCCGATGCTAAACCACGATTCTTTTTTGGTAGAAAAGTCCACATACGTATAATCTTTCACACCATTATGCAAAATTTCCACTTTTATGTGGTTGTCTATTAACGATGTTTGTGGAATTGCTCTGAAAAACTGGATATCAACCATTCCGGCCATTGAATCAATACTCGCCTTGTACTGACACCAAGCACCCACAGTATTCGAACTTCTGTATGAAGCACCATTTTTCATAATTATGGAAGTGTTCCAATTAGCCACACTATTAGCAGAAAAAACGGCATCGGTATAAAAATATGTGTAGCGGTTAAAAAGTTTTAAATCTGCCTTGATATTATTCAACAAAACCACGTTAAATATCAGAATTAGCAAAAAACGGTATTTCATAAAATTATTTTTTAGCGCGAAAAATGAGTTGCGACCTTTTTATGTTTTTAAGGAAAAAAGGCATCTCACGAAGTTATAAACTTTAGCAAGATGCCTTTATATAATCTATTTTTTAGGATATAAAACTCAATTATTCAACAATTACTTTTTGAACAGTCTGACCATTTTTGCCAACAGCTTTCACAATAAATAATCCTTTCTTTCCTTCCATAAAAATCAATCGGTTTCCATTCAGATTCTGTTGTTTTACTAATGCACCACTCAGGTTATAAACCGAAACACTTAACGGTTCAATTGCTGCAACAATGATATTGCCACCCGAATTTGCTATCTTAGCATAGTTTACATCTGATTTTGCACTATTTACTGCTGTTTTATAATCCGGAGTTCCTGATGTAGTACCATCCCAATTTTCTAAACGCATATAATCCAGATGTAATACTGAATGTGGAGTTCTCATACACAGCCTGTAACGTGGAGTTGGTCTCACAGTCAAGGAATTCATTTGCTGATTTGGCATAATAGCAGGCATTGTGTCATTTACCACATATTCTTTGTATTGTGTGCCCGAAACTAATACATTCTGAACTTTACGTCCGGCAGTACTTGTTCCAGATCCCGATATATTATCAACCCTTAGCAGCATATCTTTACCTTCAGTATGTGCCCAGAAAATTAGTTTTACTTTTCGGGCAACACCATTTGAGCCTTGAACATCAAAACAAGGAGTAGAAATAGAAGCTAAATAAGCATTCAGCGAATCGGTTGTAAGTCCTCTAACTTCAGCTCTCCATGAAGCTCCACCTTGCATCGGGTCAGCTCCATGTGCTATAAATGGAGACCAGAATACGGTGTCATTTAAATAAGCTCCAGAAGCTACTCCATTAAGTCTGGGGGCAATAGTATTTGCTCCGTATGAATTGACTAAATTTGTTATATTTCCAGTAGGTGCAGAAGCCAGGAAATTCCCAAAATAAGTAATTGGTGAAGCTGCCGTGAATACACCTGCAATAGTATTCCCTGAAGTAGGGTTATACGACATAGTAGAAGGATAATTACCCAACTCAAAATCAGCCAAACCTTCATTCTGGTTGGTTTTTGTTGCTGTATTTTTGAAAGTAGGAATAATATCTGGCAATGGAATGAGTTCAACATCATCAATATCCAAAGAACAAAAACGATCGAAACCTATAAAAATACGGGTTGTAGCCGCTGATTTTGTTACGGTAAAGTTTTGTCTGAACGTTTTCCACACTCCCAATTCTTTCATATTTATGGTCGAATAGGTGGTTAAGTTAGTAAATGTATAGGCATTGGTTGAACTATTAAAAGTAATATCTTTTGCAACAAGCTGAATTCCTGGGAAAACTGGATTAATGACATTTGATTGGAATGAAGTCACATTTGTCCTCGCTCTAAAACGAATCTCGTAAGCCCCAATGGGCAAATCAAACACTTCCTGCCACAGCATCATGTCAAAACCTGAATTTGAAGGAAGTGCAATTGGATCCACATGAATGTAGTGATTGCCATTTTCCAGTACTCGTGTAATAAGTCCCTTAAATAATGGGTTAGGAGTAATAATACTATCATTCAGAATATCCGGAGTTGATGTATCAGGCACTTTAATGGTTTCTGGAGTCCAATAACACGACCAACCCGGTTGATCTGCATTTACGATTTTGGAGCTACTTGGAATCAAATCATGTGATTCAAAATCACCATCTAAGATTAGACTTTGAGCATTTGTATAAGTAAATAATCCTATACTACAAATAAGGAGTAAAAATAGTTTTTTCATTGTGTAATATTTTAATTGTTAATATTGATTGCTATAAAAATTGTACAATTAATGATTTTCAAAATTACAGTATGCTATTGAAAAATACAAACGAAATTTGAAATAAATCAGCGTAATCGTTTACGAAACATGCAAAAAACATTGTAAACGTTTACAAAATGTGAATATTTATTTAATCCCAATACGCTTCGTTATTTCTAAATAGCTTTTTTGCTGAGTACTTAATATCGGGTAATAGGGATTTACATTCGTTATTTTAAGGGGTATAATCAATATTCTTGATTTAATCACATTTGTATTCACAAAATCTTTCGCAGAATAATTAAAGTATGCATTGTTGTAAAGTTTGATGAGTGATTTTCGTAATGTAACTGGAATTGACACAGCGCGTTGTCCCTGAGGAATAATCACTGTAGCCGGAACTGAACAATAATTAACACCCAATGCTTTTGAATTTTTGTACTTTGTCATTATATCAGTCATTTCAGCAGGAAATGCTGTTTGAGCTTTTGAAATAACCGAATCGAGTGCAGCACTATCAATCGACAATGTCAATTTTAGTTCCTCAAGATTATCAACAATACCGCTTCGATAGAGTCCAATCATGTAAACAGTTGTATCGGTTTGAGCTGCAATTTCATCCAGAGTTGCAGAATCTTTAAGTACTAATGAGGCAAAAGTATTCGAGAAATATACCTTTGAATTTCCAAATTCTGTTTGGAGCTTTTCTTCACACGATGTAAAAAAAAGTATCGAAGCACCAAACAGCAAAGCTGTTTTTATACATTTTAATATCATAATATCAATATATTTAAATAGTTACCAACCTGCGTTTTGAATTAAAACTCCATTTGATTTATCAATTTCGGTCTGAGGTATCGGATAAAAGTACATATGCGGTAAAAATTTCCGATTTTCAACTGTAATTTGTTCGAATTTAAAGTCGTTTGTAGTTGTGGAATTTTTAGTTATCCTAACCCCGTGAATATCAGTATTCAGATACGTTTCGGCTTCATTCCACCGGCGCAAATCCCAATAACGAGAATCTTCAAAAGCCAATTCTACCCGACGTTCATGTTTTACAATTGCTCTAAACTGATCTTTTGTTTTTCCGGAAGGAACAGCCGGCATTTTTACATCTTGGCGAGCAGTCCTTCTTATTGTATTTATGGCTGTTAATGCCGTCATGCCCAGACCTTCAGGATCTACCTCCGGACTTCCGTAAGCTTCATTCATTGCTTCGGCATAAAATAAGTAAAAATCAGCTAAACGCATATATGGCCAATAATGAACACTGGTTTGATTCAGTGTCAAATCAAGAGCCTGATTTGTAAATTTCTTAATATAATAACCTGTTTTGGTTGCATGATATATTGGTGGTCCGGCTAAACCTCCAACAAAACATTCTACTGTCGTCACCCCATTAAATTTGTCATTATTGGTGAGCACATTCATTTTTAACCGATAATCACGACTATCATAAGGTGAGGGCAGCGTAACACTTTTGCCTTGTTGTTTTAATGCATAAATTGAGTCAAATCTGTGCTGAAATAAACTCCAGCTAAACGGACGTGCATAAGTTGTTGACCCTACTTTATATAATTCTTCATAATCATCAACAAGTTCTGCCGTTGGACAAGTACCTGTCGCTCCTTTTGATACCGAAATCGGAAAATTTGCAATTTCGAATGCATTGCTGGTTACCGAACGAGCATATAAAAACTCATTATTCCATGTAGTTGCCTGAAAGATACCCTGATAAAATGGTGATAACGAATAACAACCGGGATATTGAGTTGTCAGATTAATAACTTCTTTACAGGCTTTAGCAGCACGTTTCCATTTTTCAATGTCACCTGATGGATTAAATTGAGGACTTGCAGCATAAATTAATGCTTTTGCTTTCAAAGCAAGTGCCGACCCCAGCGTTGCACGTCCCTGTCTTGAAGCCCAAGTTCCTGGATTTGCATAATAAACAGCTACAGAATCACGATAAGGACTTGGAAGTGAATTTTTATTATACTTCATCAAAGTGTCTTTTTGAGCTTTAGTTAGTGCATAAGCTCCACGTCCCGTACATATATCACATTCTTTCACTATAAATTCCACAATTGAATCAATGGGAGCGCGACCATATTTAGTTCTGTCAACGGTTGCTAAATCCAATTTGTCAGTAATCAGAGGCACATTTCCATAGCGTTTAAATAATTCGAGATAGAAAAATGCTCGCAAAAAATGCATTTCCCCACGATTCCGACACAAGTTGTCTGACCATATCGTATATTGAGCCGGATTTGAATAACGAATGTTCCACCATGTCAAGGTATCTGTTCCTTGTAAATAATCACTCGCAATACGTATTCCTTTATAGCAATTATTCCACAAATCGTCAGGATTGTTATACTTTGTCCATGTTCCATTATTAAAAGCCTGAATAGTTTCCATATCATTAACTTCTTCCGATTCGTCGCAAGCTGAAGTTAGATAGGAATTTCCAATACGATTAAACATGCCTGGTACATAACCGTAAGCTGAACTTGCCATACCATCAAGGGTGCTGGTTAGTGTAAATGCCTTGTTGTGGTCAATTAACCCATATTCATACGGATCTAAAAAATCTGAACACGCTGACATTGTAAAAGAAGCAATAAATATACTTATAATATTCCTGATTTTCATTTCAATTAAAATTTAAAATTAACACCAATGTTGTACGATTTCATAACGGGATATCCTTCCATAACTTCCGGGTCAAAATAGCCGATATGATCCCATGTAAAAACATTCATCCCTCTAAGGTAAATGTTAGCAGAAGACAACTTTACGTTGGTAATCCATCGTTTTGGTAAATTATAACCAATCTCCAATGAACGCAAACGAAGGAAATCACCATTCCGAAGCCAGTAGGTTGAATATTGGTAATTATTCGCTGCGTTTTCGATTGAAAGGGACGGATAATCAGCAGTGGCAGCAGTTTCAGGTGTCCATGGATTTTTCACGAATGTAGAAACATTTTTATCGCCATAGAGTGGTGTCACACAATATAGTGCACCTTCGGTACCATCGCGCAAATTGACCTGACGACCTATTGCCGCTTGAAAATTAGCATCTACATAGAATCCTCCTATATTAAATCCAAGATTAAATCCTAAATCAAAATCGGGAACTGTAGCATCTTTACCAATAGGCGTAAAATCATCCGAGTTAACAACGCCATCTTCATTTACATCTTTATATCGGATACTTCCGGGGATAACTTTTCCCCACGATTGTGTAGGTGCCGCATCTATTTCTGCCTGACTTTGGAATAGTCCCAAAGCAATTAATCCATATCGCTGACCAATTTGTTGTCCTTGTTTGTATAAATATGGATATAAACGGGTAATTTCTTTCATTCGAGTGACTGTATTCTTTACCGCTGTTACGTTTGCTCCAAAGTGATAACCCCAGTTTTTAAACTGACGCTCATTAGATATAGCTGCCTCAAAACCACATGATTTTACCTGACCATAGTTGGTATATCCAAAGGCATTTCCGAAGTAAACCGGAATTAAGGCATCGCCAGAGTTTAAAATATCATCTCTGAATTCGTTGAAATAAGTAAACATAAATTGGATATCCTTGAATAAGGTCAGATCAACACCTAAATCTGTTTTGTAAGCCTTTTCCCATGTAAGATAGGGATTTCCTGCTGTTTGTTCTACGCCTGCTGAGCTATATAAATTACGATACCCAAATCGTGTTCCTCCAATATTCTGATTTCCTACCAAACCAGTTGAAGCTCTGAGTTTTAAATAAGATATGGCTGATAATTCTTTAAAAAATGACTCAGAAGATGCAATCCATGCACCTGAAACTGCTGGAAATAAGCCAAAACGACGTCCGGCAATAAAATTCTCGCTTGCGCCATAATTTGCAGCTAAATCAACAAAATACTTTTGGTTATATCTGTATGATAATTTACCAGAAACACTCATTCTTCTGTTTGGAAAATCAGGTCCCGTTATATAATCATCCTGATGGTACATTAGCATTGCGTCTATCATATGTTTTCCGAATGTACGAATATAATTGGTATAGAATTCCAGATTATTTCTCCGATATTCACTTTCTGTTCCCGGGCCTAATGCTGTAAGGTTTCCATTAATTCCATATACAGTAACTGAATCTATTGGATTAGCTTTGTCTGTAATTTGAGAAACTGCAAACGTTTTTGAATATCCGTCAGTAACAGTATAAAAATTATCAAAGGTTGCCCTGAATCCCGCACTCAATCCTTTGACAAAATCTGACAAATCATAGTTTGCCATAATGTTCGATTGAAAATAACGACGATGTGTTTGTTTATATCCCATTTCGTTAATATAGGCTACAGGATTATTTCGGTAGGTATTTGTTCCCCCATAAATACCAGCACCTACAAAAACAGGTGCTACGTTCGGGTGAAAAGTATATAAGTTGTTAAATATAGCTGCACTACTGTTTGTTGGCACATTCAGATCTTCCAGACGACCAGCTAAATCCAGGCGGATATTGAAACGTTTGGTTACTTTCACATCGATATTGGAACGGAAATTCATTCTGTCTAAATTGCGATTAGTACTATATGAACCATGATCCGAATTCTTGAACATTCCTTCGGCATTTTCTAAGCCTACATTTACATAAAACTTTGCAGTTTCGTTTCCTCCACGGAAATCGAGAGCATATTTACTTGAGGGTGAATAAGGTCTCAGAGTTTCAGCAAACCAGTCAACATCAGGATATAATAATGGATCTTTGTGCAAACGGTATCCTTCAAGTTGTGCATCGCTATAAAGCAAGGTGGTTTTACCATCATTTTTCTGAGCCATGTCGTAGAACCTTGCATAATCATAAGATCCATAAAACGAAGGTAAACGGGTAGGCGATTTTACACCGGTTTCTACTTTTAAACCTATTGACGTTTTGCCGGGTAAACCACGTTTGGTTGTCACCAACAATACTCCATTGGCTCCATCCATTCCATAAAGTGCTGTAGCTGCTGCATCTTTCAGTACCGAAATACTCTCTACTTCTTCAGTGGATAAAGTATTGTATTCACGTTCAAATCCATCTACCAAAACGAGTGGCGAATTTGAACCTGTAAAAGTATGTTTTCCACGTATTAACAATGACGGATAATCATCACCCGGCTCACCATCTGCCTGATGAACATTCAAACCCGGAATATGACCATAAAGTGCATTTCCTAATGCAAGCACCGAATTATGACTTATACGCTCACTGCTTAGAGTTGACACTGAGGATGTAAGTTCTTTATCTTTACGACTTCCGTAGAGTAATTCTACATTCTTTTCGCCTGACAATGGCTGAAGAACAACCGTTAAAGCGGAATACGCTTTTACTATTCTGTCTTTATATCCTTCTTTCCGAACATTTATTACAGAACCTTTAACTGCCATTATTTCAAAATTTCCACGAATATCAGCAGTGTCTGAAACTTCACCATTACCAATAATGGCAAAGCTTATGTATTTACCATTTGCATCCTGAACAACACCTTTTACTTTTAGATTTTGCGCCGTGAAGCCAATAAGAGTGCAAAAAGTAAAACAAAACCAAAGTAAAACTCTTTTGTATGAAAACTTCATATTGTTTTTTAAATCCATCATATCTTTGTGATTTTGTATTTTTTATTCGATTTGATTACCAACCCGGATTCTGGATTAAACCATAACCTTTATCTACTTCCTGCGTTGGGAAAGGATTCATATACCATTTGTTATACCACACCCTGGTGCTGTAAAGTTGCTTTTCGTAGGTGATTTTATACGGCCAGTTTTCTGTGGGAGCATGATACCATTTCTTAATGGCTAATTTATATATATTTACCGGAATTTTTTTCTCGGATTGAAGTGTTCTCCGTAAATCAAACCAACGTTGATCTTCGTAGTACATTTCAATATTTCTTTCGTGTGCAATGGTTTTTTGCATATCATCATAGGACTGCCCTGTCACTACATTTGGCATTCCAGAACGTGTACGAATGAAATTTAAATCTGTTTCTACCTGAGCATTTGGACCGTGATAATATTCATTCAATGCTTCTGCCCTGATTAAATAAAGCTCTGCCAGTCGCATATAGATATTTAATGGTGTCATCGAACTTTCTCTTAATTCCCAACCGCGGTTAAATTTACGGACGTAATGCAATACTGATACACGACTTTTACGTGTTCCCTGACCTCCACAAAGATTTGTGAATATTGAATCCGACTTTCCATTTCCATCAATCCATGCATCAGCCATATCAATATATGGTTCAGTACCATAATCTATCAAGCCATTGTATGCAATTGAAGCATAAAAACGTGGGTCTAATCCTTCATAAGGTTTACGGGCAACTGCAGCTACTAATTTTCCTCCATCAATTGCGGATGTACCACTTACAATAGGACTAACATTAAATGATTGAATATTATCCCATGATTTATATTGTCCAGAAACGCCGGATTTTAATTCATATCGCTCAACCTGATTTAACGGCACCAGATTTGTGGCATAGCCATAGGTACCATAAGTTGATAGGCTACGGATTTGATTGTAGTAATACCAGTTTCCATTATTTGCTTCCAATACTCCCCAAATAACTTCGGTGTTCCCTTTATTTGGATAGTTAATACAAGCTACTGTGTAGTTATTGGCATTATCCCGTTGAGTGGGATCATCTACAACTGCATATCCATTGGCAATACAATAATCAATAGCAGCAGATGCTGCGTCGGCTGCTTTTTTCCAACGTTCATTATCATAATTCATAAAGCAAATCAGGTTGGAGTTTTCACCAAGTGCTGCTGAGTATGGATGATTGGTGTTGTATAACGGACTTGCTGCATAAAGCTCCATACGAGCCTTCAGTGCATAGGCCAATGCCATTGGAAATCTGCCAAATTCGGATGCAACTGATATCTTTGCAGGTAAGGCATCAGCATAATTTATCATTACATCGCTCAATAGCTCATTAATAAAATTATAGGTCTCTTCAAGTGTGGCACGCTTGCCTTTCATCGATTCGTAACTATCAGTAGTTGAGAATGCCTTCGTAATGATTGGAACTCCGCCATAACGTTTCCACATTTCAAAATAAACCAGTGCAATCATTAATTTACACTCTGCTTTAATTCTGTTTTTTTGTAATGCTGCAGAGATACCCTGAGTTGTAGGGAAAGTGGCATCGGGAACGCGGTCAATATTATTTAATACTGTATAAGCTTTACGAATAGTAATCCACTTTTGAGCGTAATCATCTTCGCCTTTATAGGCACTCGTCCAGGAGGCACAGGTACTTGGTTCCACATTCCCGTTATAATATCGTTGCACCTGATAACCCTGCTGAACATCAAAAGGCTGTCCTTCGTCAGTTATGGCGCTTGCAAATGAGCCACCACCCATTCTGGTTCCATTTGCACCAAATGCACGAGTATCAAAATTTAATGGTATCGGATAGTTGTACATATCATTCACCATCTTTATTGCATTTGTGTATTTTGAAAATACGGAGTCAATATTAAATGAAACTGATGGTGGAAACTCCATAAAATCATTGCAAGAAGTCGCTGTGAGCATAATGACTCCTAACAGAAATAAATAATATATTTTTTTCATTGTATAAATTTTATTTGTAAAAAGTTAGAAATCCACTTTTAAACCCATATTATAGACTTTCAATTGTGGGTAAGTCCAGCTATCAGTAGTACTTCCTTCAGGATCAATAAATTTGAGATTATCAAAAGTCAGCAGATTTTGTCCATTAATGTATATTCTCATACCTTCAATTCCCAAAGCCTTTTTAATTATTTTACGATCGAATCTATAAGATAATTCAATATTCCTAAGTCTCAGATAAGATCCGTCTCTGGCCCATATTGTTGAAGGTAAATAACTGGTAGGATTTGCATAATTCAGTGTCAACCTTGGACGTTGTGCAGTGCTTGCAGTTTCGGGTGTCCATCGTTCAGCAACTGTAAAGGCAAGGATACCACCATTCACGTCAAATGGTTTCTGAAATTTTCCACCCATAATTTTGGTTGTATTGGTAGCTCCCTGAAATAAAACAGACAAATCGAACCCGTTATATGAACCTCCAAAATTAAAACCATAGTTAATTTCAGGAAATTCAGGATTTCCAATCGGAACCATATCTTTTATACTGATAACACCGTCACCATTCACATCTACATAGCGGGTTTCTCCTAATCCAGGAGTTCCTAATACAGGTCCTTTTGCTAATTCATCCTGATTATTGAAAAACCCATCAGCAACATATCCAAAGTTTTCGCCAATCCTTCGTCCAGTTTTCCATGTATTGGGATTATTAATGTCCATTACTTCATCCATTTCAATAATTTTATTTCTTGAAAATGAATAGTTTCCACCTATAAAGTACGAAAAACCACCCAAATCTTGTCTCCATTTTCCATCCATTTCAAAACCCTGATTAGTAGTTAATCCTAAATTATAAGTATCAGGCGGCAATGCGGTGTGAATTGGCATGGTATTTTGTCGCATAAGGATATCCTTTCGGTCGCTCTTAAACAAATCAAAATTAAAGGCAAACTGGTTTTTTAACATCGAAAGTTCAAATCCAAAATTCTGCTTAGCTGCTGTTTCCCAGGTTACATTGGTATTACCCAATGCACCTCCTATGAAACCGGCCTGATTAGTCGGCGAAGTTACATCGCCCATCACTGCACCACCACCTGAATAATATGGAGTAGGTAGATACAGGAAACGATACTGAACAGCATTTCCATTCGCATCAGTGCCGTAAGAAACATCATTACCAACTACTCCATAGGAGCCTCTCAGTTTAAATTTGCCGAGAATATCATCACTAATATTATCTTTGACAAATTGCTCTTCAGCCACATTCCAACCTATTGATAATGCAGGAAATAAAGCATATCGTTTATTTGCCGGGAAGTTCTCTGAGCCATTGTAACCCATATTTACCTCAAACAGATATTTAGAACTATAATCGTATGTAAAACGACCCACAACACCCAAATATGACATAGGAACTGTATAATACTTATCCTTTAAAACATCAGTTGTGTACCATTTTTTATCAGCTGTTGCCAATAATAATCCACCAATGGTATGTTTTCCAAAAGTATTTTTGTATTCTAATGCCAACTCACCATGCATTTTTCGGCTTCTACCCCATGCATCGGAAGTTGTAACCAAAAATTGTTCACCCGAAGGTTTAAATTGCATGGCTATATTACCATTTGCGTCAGGAAGGTATACAATTGAGTAAGTTACAGTACCTTGTCCTCGTGTTATATTGTGTAAATAATAACTATCATATGACCCCAAACCTCTTAACAATAAGCCTTTAGTAATAAAATCCAGTTTCTGATTAAAATTAAGAGTTAGTGCAATTGTATTCTGATTTTTTTCGGTATTTGAATTACCTATCATATTTGAAAGCGGACTCAGAATTGGAACAGAACTTGCTCCGGCACTTATAACCATTCCATTATAGATTGTCGGACCGGAAATTGGTGTTGTTGACAATAAAGTACTCCAGATATCGGTTGGTTGATTAATTTTTGAAATAACGCCACTAATCATAACCCCGATTTTTGTAGTTGGTGTTACATCTACATCTATATTGGAACGTAAATTAAAACGGTCATAGGCATATTCATTGTTAAGTTGCCTGTCGTTTACTTGCTGCCCAAAATCTTTTGTTAAACCTTCTTGTGTAAAATATCCAACCGATGTATAATATTTTGTGTTTTTTGAACCTCCGCTTATCGTCACATTGTGTTGTTGTTGGAGTGCATACGGTTTAAGTGCCATCTTCATCCAATCCACATTTGGATATTCCACCGCTTCAAATGCTGTTTTATTCGGATTTAAAAACTTCTGCATTGTCGACTCACTGAAAAACGGTGTAGCAGTTTTATTATCATTAAGCAACGCTTCATTATACATTTGCATAAAGCCGTGAGCATCAATAAGCGCCGGCATACGTGTAGGTTGTTGAATGGCCACATTGGATGTTACACTAACGCGTGCAGGTCCTTCTTCACCCTTTTTGGTGGTGATAATCATTACACCATTGGCACCTCTGATACCAAACACAGCTGTCGAAGCCGCATCTTTCAATACCGAAATGCTTTCAATTTCGTTCGGGTCGAGTTGTGTAAAGTCGCGTTCCACACCATCAACCAAAATAAGTGGTTCGGCATTGTTTGTGGTTTCGATACCACGAATACGAAGTGTTATACCATCGGCTCCGGGTTGTCCGCTCTTTTGGTAGGTAGTTAAACCGGGCGTACGACCAATAAGCGCAGTTGCCATATTCGCAGTAGGCGTTTTGAGCAGATCTTTTGAACTTACCGAAACCACCGAGCCTGTCATGGTTGCTTTCTTTTGCGTTCCATAACCTACAACAACTGTTTCTTTCAGATTGACAGCCCCAAGTTCAAGTTTTACATTTAAAGTTGCATTTCCGCTATATTTAATTTCGGTTTTATTATATCCGATATACGAAAACACAACGATTGCTGTTGGAGTTGAGATTTTAAGAGAATATTCTCCATTCATATTGGTAGATGTACCAATGTTAGTTCCTTTCACCAGAATACTCACACCGGGTGCCGGAGCTCCGGTCTCGTCGGTTACTACACCTTTTACAGTTCTTTCCTGAGCAAGAATAAAAACTGAAGGAATGAGCAGTAAAATAAATAATGCGATTTTCTTCATTCGTGATTAATTTTAAGCTTTAATAATCTGATGTTACTTAACAATTATGCCGTAAAGCGCTGCTGGTGTTACTGCCGAAGGATGCTTCATTTCAATTACAAGTTTTTTTGTTTGAATAACATCTGGCAGTTTAATGGCATTTATTGTTTGATGATTTTTATTGTTGGCATAAATAACTATTCCGTTTTCATCTGTAATTTTATATTCCTTCACACAAAACGGCATAGCCGAATCGTAATGTCCCATTTGCACGTTTTCCATGGCATGATCCGAGTCTGTATCAAAAAATAAGGTGATTTCGGAAATCCATTCTTTTTTATTCCAGCTTAGTGTTATCGTTGGATTTTCGTCCCGCAAATCGGCAACCCAAGCATTAGTACCTACAAGCGGGCGAAATATTTCATTTCGAACATTCTCAACTTCAAAACTTTCGATAGCAGGTTCAAATTTCATAGCTAAATTCTTTCCTTGCGGGCGACGTTTCGGGCACCAGAGTTCAAATGTATCCACACCAATATCATCGGGTGGAGTTTGTTTGCCATAATTGGAAACAGCTGGGTTTTGATAATTGAAAACCGACATAACTCCTGATACTAACTGATCGCTCTCGGCCAATTCTACAGCACTATTTTTCATAAAACAAATAAAATAGTAGCTTTTCTCTACTCCAAGTTCATTGAACTCAATTTCTATAGTTTGCTCACCTTTGACCAAAGAGTATTTATTGATAAACAAAATAGCATCAGGAGTAAAATTAAAAGGTTTGTAACTAGCTCGAATCTGCACCTCTAAAGTTGTTGCTTCAACACTTTTTACCTTCAATTTCATTTTGGGAACATTACCATTTAGCGGCAATAACATGGCAACCGGAAAATCTAATTTGAAATATTTCCCATTCTCTTTTAATTCTTCCAACGCCAACTCGCTCGTAACTTCAATCTTAGCCATAGTAACCAATCCACCAAAATCATTTAATTTAAGCTGGGGTATGTATTGACCACAAGCAACCAATGCTTTCTGAAGTACTTTGATTAATGAGGCCTCAATAAAATCTTTTGGGTTTTTATTTTCTTTGATACAAAGTGCAGCTGCCATACCAATAGCCTGTCCACCATGTGCCGAAGTACACATTACACGCGATGAACCAAAAGCCACGTGTGAAGCACTTATTTGTCGTCCACCAATAAACAGATTATCAATATCATAACTAACAAGGCAACGATATGGAATAGGATAAATTCCTTTTGAATGCCATTGGTTACAACCATTTTTTGCACTGTAAACACCATCGGCAGGATGCAGGTCGATAGACCAACCACCATAAGCCACCGAATCGTAATGATTGCGTTGCTCTATAACATCTTGTTGTGTAAGCATATAATGACCTTTGAAACGACGACTTTCACGCTTTCCGGGAATTACGCCAACCCATTCCAAGGTGTAATTTGAAGCTTCGGGGTATTTACCTGAATTTTTAATGTAGTCCCAAATACCATACACCACTTTCCACAATTCATATTTAATTGCCTCTGTATCATGAATGGTATCAATCCTGCCACCATATTCCAGCCACCAGTATTTACAACCATGATGTCCCGTACTGAAGTATTCTGGTTTCATTACTTTTGGTATGGTGTCTTCAATATCTTTCAAAGCAAAATCAGGTGCTACATAACTTACTGGTTTGCCAGTATCTTTCATATAAAAGAAAATACTGTGACCCAGCAATTCGCCATACTCTTCTTTATCAGGTGCGAAAAGTTCCAAATGCTCTTCTTTCTCTTCGGCACCAATTCTGTAAGATGCACCCGAAAGGTAAGAAACAATTCCATCGCCTGAACAATCGCAGAACAAAGGTGCTGAAAATTCGTATTTTGTCTGGTTCTGAGGATTGAAAGCAAATACTTTTGCTATAATATTTGCAGATGATTTTTCGATATTATAAACTATCGTGTTTAGAAATAATGTGATATTTTTTTCAGCCAATACTTTATCTACCAGCACCATATCAAACAACACAGGATTTCCTTCTTTGTTACGGAAAGTGTTTTCGACCAAAATCTCATCAATCACACCACCTTCTCTACTCCAACGATTATTATTCCCCATGTGTGAAGTTGCACCCAACACCCAAAGTCGAACTTCACTTGAAGCATTTCCGCCCAGTACTGGCCTGTCCTGAATAAGCGCCACTTTTATGCCTTGACGCGCTGCTGTGATTGCACAACAAACAC
>JBMOHG010000033.1:0-15383 GCA_049317965.1 Paludibacter sp. | reverse complement strand
AATCCCTAATCATTCCTAATTGTGGATGAGTAATGGTGATTCGTTTTGCACCGTAAGGCACATATACCCAAATTTCAGAAGGTTTCTGAACTGTTTTTACAACACCTATCTGACCACAATCGAACGATGAAAAACCTGTTTGTGTGGTCACAATCTTAATGATGGCACACACATCACCATTCTGATCTTTAAGTGGCTCATTCACACGGGCATCTAAATCATTTTCTAATTTTCGGAAAGATTTAACTCCAATTTCGGCAAATAAACCGCTTGTCAAAGCCACTAAAAGTAGGGTTGTAAGGAACTTTTTCATGATAAACTTCTTTTAATTCATATTTTTTTTGTTTAAACTCTAAACTATTTTCAATTTAAGTAATTGGCAAAATATAATTTCGTAAAAGTAAAAAAGAATAGAACGCGGATTTTACGGATTAAGCGGATAAAAACGGATAACATTTAAACGGATTGAAAACTGATTAAAGTCATGTAAACATGACTGATAATACCTAAGTTATTGAAAATCATTCCGATTTATCGGAATTAAAATCCGTTTTTTTGATCCGCTAAATCAGCGTTTATCCGTGTTCCATTCTTTTGCTTTAATACAATAATGCGTCATTATTTATTTCCCGTATCTTAATTAACTTCTTATTTATGTATCAATTTAAAAATCAGATAATCCATAAATGCTTCCATCAGGATTTTTCTCAGGTTGCCATGTCCGCACATGAATTTGTGGCGCTATAGAATCTGAGAAATCAATCAACAAAAACAAATAACCTGTATCTCCGTAATTAGTAGAGAAATAATCTTGTTTAATTTGAATTCCATAAACATTTTTGGCATTTAATTTTCCTGAGCGCTTAACTATATTGTCAGCAAATCGGAGATTTATAAATTCATTACTTGCAAATGAGTATTTAAGTTTTTTCAAATACTCAGCTTTAGTCACCTTATTGTATTTTACAATACTATTGTTTAAATACTGAAATTCAGGCGAATTATTTACTTTGGTCAATCTACCGGTTATGATAAGTGCATCGTCGGAAAATATTTTTTCAATATAATCCAACCGTTTCAATGCATAAGCCGTTTTGTAGTTTTCCATAAAGTTCATCAATTGCATGCGCACATCCTCGCTCCATGTGTTATTTGATGCTATATCGTCAACCGTTTTCTTAGACAATCCAAAAGTCAAATTGCTGATTTTATTATCTTTATCGAAATAAAAAACCACATCCTCTACAAAAGTTCTGTTATTGGTTTTAAATCGGAAACTCATCGGTACTGAGCGACAAATTACAGTCTCACCAAATTGATAATATTTCAGTTCGGTTAATTTAAGTATTTGTGCATTACCATATTGCAATAAACCTTGAAGAATGGTGTAACCTTCGGGAGTAAAAAGTGACTCTGCACTAGTGTAATTTTTGGTGGAAATGGCAGATACTACTTTCTTCATAATGGCATCCTTATCTTTAGCCTCGGCAAGTGGCCGTACAGTTCCAACCGAATTTGCATGTTTTATTTCAATTGCTGTATTTGCTTCAGTATCATTTTCAACAGTCGCTGTTTCGGCAGTTACTATTGGAACAGCGGCTGCAGAATTTGTAGTTTTTGAATCGGCAATTGACTCACTTACAGTTGTAGGAGCAGTAACAGTTGGAGTTATTGCAAGTGGTTTTGCTGGTGTTGAAACTTTTGAAGAGATATTAATATAACTGTTTTTATACGGAACTTCCGGAAGTTTTAGCATTACATCACGTAATTCTAAATCTATATTGGCTTCACCCTCAAAAACATATTCTGCTTTAATTCTAATTTCAGAATTACTCTGATTTTTAGGTAATTCCACAACACCTAAACCGTCTTTAGCACTAATAATGTTCGACCAATCCTGTCCACTCCAGTAAGTATAATCGAAATTATTTACAGGTTCATTTTTGTATTTAATATCCAGATTGTAAGTTGTATAACCTTCTTGTTGTTCAATTTGATCAACTTTTATTGTTAGATTTGCAAATATTTGATTTATTTGCATTGGAATCCAAGTGATAAGAAGTTCATCGGTTCCAGCATCGCATTTCATTTTTATTTCCGAAGCTTCGGGGTGACTACGTAACAAAGTTTGCGACCAATAAAAATATCGCAAAGCATCAGCCACTTGATTGTTTTTTATTGCAGTTTCTGCATTTTCGCTCAATTCGATAATTTTATTTTTGCGAGACTCGAAAATCTTAGTTAACTCGCTGCGCTTCACGTACCTGAACACTTTTGCATCCGGTTCATTTTGAATTACCAGCCGCTCAGTATTTTTCAATGTAGCATTTGAATAAGTTTTTACAACATCACTCCAGGTTTTCTTAAACTCATTATTTACATCAGATGTTTGTGCCTCAGTAGTATTTTCAACTTGAGTGGATATCTGACCAATAATATCTGCTAATGCAGCCTGATCTGCTGCTTTTACGGTTGTACCAAACCCTTCGCCCCAAATATAATTGTCTCGATCTGCTTTTATTGATTCAGTGCTTTGAGCACTTACAATTGATTGTAAACCAATCAAAAAGATAAAAGACAATGCTAATTTTAAAAACTTTTTCATATATGCTATTTATTTACTATTTAACCACTTGAAATTTACTACATGTTGATCTCGATTAATCATTTACAAAACCAACTATTTTGAGCTTAAGAAAAAAAATCACTAACCGCTGTAATCAATTTCCGTCACTCACTCTCATGACACCTTCTACATTTGCATTCCGAATTTGAAATACACTCCATTTATTTCCTTTGTCATCTCTCGGAATATAAAAAGTATCAGTTAACTCATTGTTGTTATAAACTCTTACTACAGCTTTAGAGCGGGATAAAGACCGGTTGTTATTTTTAGAACTATTGCTATAATCATGAACATAACAGTTATAAACCCCATTATTATCCGTGCGATTAATTGTAATTGTTTCTGCTCCATAACCATCCTGATCGTCGCGGTCGAGTTGTGCACTTCCATCATTTGCCACAATAGTATTGTGATATGAAATATGATAACCACCCGATTTCACTAAATGTAAGTCCAAGTCAGCAGGCGATTTATCCCAATCGAGGACGATACGCAATGCACCCAGTTCTGTTATCGGACAGACTGAAAAACGGTTTGAGAACAAAGTTTCAGCAATTACTTCAAATTCATAAACAGCCGTAACATAACCGGTTTTTTTGAATTTGAAACCGTATTTGCCATCTTTTACTTTGTCAAAAACTACTCTACCCAATAAATCTGTTGTAAATTCACCAATTCCCTGGATTGAAACAGCAGCTTCGGTAACTGTATTTCCTGTTTTTGCATCAAAAATTCGCAATGTCAACTTGCCATCGTTCACTTCTGTCTCTACATCTTCCAGTACATCCAACATTTTTTTCACCTGACCAGAAACACAAAATGGCATAACGGTCAAAATCACAATACTCATTAAAAAATTTCTTGTTTTCATAACATTCTATTATTTAGGATTATATAATTTTCGATTTCAAAAATTGATTTATTCATGATGAATAAAATTTCACGAAATAATGGACAACTATTGATAGTTCACTTTTATTTTAGTAATTAATTTGTTGTCAATCAATGCTGCATCTGTTATATTAAAGCTGAATTTAAAAAAACCAGTTTCGCGATTTAGACTAATTACTTTATCACCATACTGATCTCCCAGTTTTTTTACTTTCAAAAAATTTTCTTTAATTTTGGCAGATAACTGTCTGTATACGCTATTTACAAGTGCAAACCAAAGACCATCGACAGTACTTGTTCCAAATTCTTTAAATCCGGTAGTGTCGCCAATACATTCTGAAGGTGAATCGTAAAATATTTTATATCGGTCGGTTACTATTTTTTTGCTATCAAAATATGTTTCATTACTTACCCAACGGTTATTTCCACTGACATAAGTTGTTTTTTCTATGTGATTTTTATTGTTTTCAAAAGAGGTGAGATTATTATCAAAAGTTATTTTATTGATAATTTTTCTACTTCCATTGATTTCACTGTCTTTGTAATAAATAGTTGCAATACTGTTTATTTTAATCAAATTCGTTGTGGTTACGGATGAACTGTCAATGCCCAGAAAGATAACAAATTCTCCACTTTTTAATTGAAATGAGTTTAGCACTTTAATACCTTCAGCCGAAAAATTACAATCGGATTTTAATTCGCAAAGTTCTTCATAATTTGATGAAATGTCTTTGCCATTGGTGTCATTAAAAAAGTCACTCATTCCTCTTGCCAAACCTTTTTGCAATGCCAACATTGAAAGGGCGCGAAGGTAAGCCTGATGATATGCAGTAGTTGAATCAAGCTTAACATCAGAGATTCCTATAGCTGATGTAACTATATAACGATAAAAACCGCATGGTAATTGCGATTTTAAAGGAGTTGGGGAATTAGTAGTATGATGATTGTAATCGGGTAATTTATTAATTATTTCTCTAGGTTGCGAATGCAAAAAGAATGTTGGAACTAAAATAATAAACACCAGAATTTTAATACTAAATAGTTGGCGCATATACAATTAATTGAAATTGTTAATAGGAAAAACAGATTGTTTCCAATCTGCTCTTCCTAATTAAGAGTGATAATTTTAACCATTAAACAGCATCACATAAGTCCGACACACATATTTAAATGGTTATAATTTCAATTAATTTCCTTGTTTGCTCATTTCTTCGTCGAAAGTCTTTTTGAATTTTTCGTAGTTATAATCTACTTTCAACTGTTCGTTACTGGTCATTTTGTTGTTCAAAGTTTGTAGCACTTCACTGCCACCAAGTTCCAAACAAACATAATACTGAAAACTACCTTGATTTGTCTGGAAAGATTCTTCGCAAATAACAGAAGTTCCGGCAAGTGATTGATTAACTACTTCACGTTGAACTCCTTCGTAATTTTTCATCAATTCTTCTTTGTTGTTGTAGTTACCCGATTTCACATAATTGTCGGTCACACTTTTTACAGTGGTGTTAATAGCTGCTGCCAATCCTGCACGAGCTTCACTCATGGCTTTTTTCTTAGCAGTCATTAAATCCATACTTTCGCCAATACCAGCAAAACGCAATGATTTTGAATTACTTTGATAATTTGGGCCCGAACATGGAATTGTAATTTTTGTAGCATTGGGCTTGGTGGCTACACTTTTACTTGAACCACATGATGCTACCATCATTGTTACCACTCCTGCAATAAGGAGCATACTTGAAACTCTCAAAAAACTTGTTTTCATAATTGCTTTGTTTTTAATAATGAATAAATGATAAATTTTTGTTTGTAAATATTGATAAAAAAACTCTTTTGTTTTAATTTCACAAAATTACAAATCTTTTTGATATTTGCAATAATCTGAGCTTTAAAAATGAATAAAATAAACAAATTATTTTTTAAAGAGATAAACTCAGTATATATATTCATCTGAATATGTATCGTTTAGTTTAAATATATGAATTTTTACAATGCTTAAAGTCCTTATATATTTAACATGTAAACATATATTTTATTCACATTTCAAACGTTTGCAAGAAGATTTGAATTATTATTAATGGTTTTTATTTACAATATACTTAATTGAATTACATTTGTATCCGAATTTAATTTGAAATAGAAACAATAGAACTTTAAAAACTTATGAAGAAAAACACTATCATTATTATTGTTTTATCACTTAGTTTGATAATTAAAGCAGATAACCTGTATTCTCCCGACAAGAATTTTCAACTTGAATTTTCAATTAATACAGAAGGTGAACCTCAATATGCTCTTTTTTATAAATCCAAATCTGTTATCAAACCTTCAAAATTGGGAATAGAAATAAAAAATGGAAACTCCCTTTTAGCAGGTTTCAATATACAAAAAGTTGAAACTGCAACTTTTGATGAAATCTGGAAGCCTGTTTGGGGTGAAGTCAGTGAAATTCGAAGCAATTATAATGAATTACTGGTTGTTTTGGAGCAAAAAACAGAACAGCGCACCATTAAAATTAGATTTCGGTTGTTTGATGATGGGCTGGGCTTCCGTTACGAATTTGACAAACAAGCCAATCTAAATTATTTTCAGGTTGCTAACGAGCGCACTCAATTTGCACTTACGGGCAATCATAAAACTTTTTGGATTCCGGGTGACTTTGACACCAATGAATACACTTACACCACCAGCAAACTATCCGAAATAGATGCCAGTAAAGTAGATGGAAATGGCATTGGAACGCATGGTTTTTTTGCAAAAAATGCAATTCAAAGTCCGGTGTTAATGAAAACAGCAGAAGGTTTGTATATCAGTATTTTTGAAGCCGGATTAATCGATTATTCGGCCATGCAACTATTGATCGACCAAAAGAATTTCGTGCTTACTTCGGCTTTAGTTCCTGACGCTTTAGGAACAAAAGCATATATACAAACTCCGCAAACCACACCTTGGCGAACCGTAATTGTAAGTGATAAAGCGGCTGATATTTTAGCTTCAAAAACCATTTTAAATTTAAATGAACCAAGCAAGATTAAAGACCCAAGTTTTATCAAACCTCAAAAATTTATAGGTATTTGGTGGGGAATGCATGTGCCCAATACTATGTCGTGGGATTATTCACATGCACCCAATATCCGCCTGAAAGATACCGATTGGAAAGCGTTAAAACCACTTCCACAGCATGGTGCCAAAACTGAAAACGTAAAACGATATATTGATTTTGCAGCCCAAAATGGCATTCAGGGCGTTTTAGTTGAAGGTTGGAATGTTGGTTGGGAAGATTGGGCAGGAAACTGGAAAGAAGAAGTGTTTGATTTTATTACTCCTTATCCTGATTTTGATGTAAAGGTATTACACGAATATGCAGCCTCGAAAGGTGTGAAAATTATTATGCATCATGAAACTTCGGCATCGGCAACAAATTATGAACGTCGAATTGATAAAGCCATCGAATTTATGAAAACCAATGGTTATGATGCCGTTAAAACCGGTTATGTAGGTTGGATAATTCCCCGCGGAGAGCGTCACGATGGACAATGGATGGTAAATCACTATATTCGGGTGGCTGAAAAAATGGCAGAAAATCGAATTATGTTAGATGCTCATGAACCTGTGCGCCCAACAGGTTTACACCGTACTTATCCTAATTGGATGGCTTGTGAAGCAGCACGTGGAAACGAATTTAACGCCTGGAGTGCAGGAAATCCACCAGAACACGAAACTATTTTGCCATTTACCCGCTTGATGGGCGGACCAATGGATTATACACCAGGAATTTTTGAAATTAAAATGAGTTACTACGACCCAAATAACACCCGACAGGTACACACAACGCTTGCCAAACAATTGGCATTATATGTCACTATGTATAGTCCATTGCAAATGGCGGCCGATTTACCCGAGAATTACCAGAAAAAAATGGATGCATTTCAATTTATAAAAGATGTGGCAGTGGATTGGGACGATACAAAATATCTTGAAGCTGAGCCGGGCGATTATATTACAATGGCACGCAAAGCCAAAGGAACTACAGATTGGTTTGTGGGTGGAATAACAGATGAAAATAGTCGAGTTGCAAGTATTTCTTTCAGTTTTCTTGAGCCAAATCAATGGTATATAGCTACAATTTATGGCGATGCTGTCACAGCTGATTGGAAAGAAAATCCTATGGCGTATCAAATTCAGAAGGTATTGGTTAACAATAAAACCATTCTAAATCAGAAACTTGCAGCTGGTGGTGGTGTGGCCATTAGTTTAAAAAAAGCAGATAAAATAATGATGAAAGGTTTGAAGAAGATTTGAAAAATAATTTGAAGATTTGGAGATGATTTGAAAAATAATTTGAAGATTTGGAGATGATTTGAAAATTTGAAGATTATAAGATTTTAAGTAATTTGCGTCTGGAACCCCTATTTGGGGGCAGGGGGTCAGAGATTTCAAGATTTGATTTGAAGAATAAAAATGCCAAAGTTTCTGTATGAAATTCTTTGGCATTTTTTATATCTTTGCAAAACTATTTCTATTTCAAATCAAATAAACTTTTCAAACACATAAAATAGCATGAAACTAACATTATCAGAACTGGTTAAAACCGGAAGAACTTTAATTTCGGATGGTGCTTGGGGAACTTTTTTGCAGGCAAAAGGTTTACAACCAGGTGAATGTCCCGAATTATGGAATTTAAATCATCCCGAAGCAGTATTGGATATTGCTAAAAGCTATATAAAAGCCGGAGCAGATACAATTGAAACAAATAGTTTTGGTGGTAATCGGTTTAAACTTATGAGCTTTGGATTAGAAGAGCAGGTTTACGAAATAAATAAAAAAGCGGCTGAAATTTCGCGACAAGCTGCCGGAGACGACAAATATGTGTTAGGATCAATTGGTCCCACAGGTAAACTATTGATGATGGGCGATGTAAGTGAAGAAGAATTATATGATGCTTTCAAAGAACAGGCAGTTGCATTGTACGAAGGTGGTGCTGATGCACTGGTTATTGAAACCATGACCGACATTGATGAGGCAACAATAGCTGTAAAAGCATGCAGGGAAAACACGCCGTGTGAAGTAATTTGTACCATGACTTTCGATTATTTACAAACTGGTGAATATCGAACCATGATGGGTATTTCGCCAACTGACATGGTTGACGCATTAAAATCTGCCGGAGCTCATTTTGTTGGTGCCAATTGCAGCAACGGAATTGAAGGAATGATTAAAATTACTGAGGAAATTCGGTCTGTGGATAAAAATATTCCTATTCTGATTCATGCCAATGCAGGTTTGCCGATTTACAAAGATGGTTGCACTGTTTTTCCGGAAACTCCTGAAATGATGGCTGCTTTTGCAACACAATTGGCAAATGCCGGTGCAAATATAATTGGTGGCTGTTGCGGAACGACTCCTGACCACATTTCTAAACTGGTAGAAGTGCTTGGGTAATTTCCTTTTTCTCACATTTTCAAACTTATTTCCATGCCACCATTAGCTGAACGCCTTCGACCTCAAACACTTGATAATTATATCGGACAAAAACATCTGGTAGGCGAAAAGGCCATCCTCCGAAAAATGATTGAATCGGGGCATATTGCATCGTTTATTCTTTGGGGTCCTCCGGGAGTGGGTAAAACTACACTTGCTAAAATTATTGCCAATAAACTCGATCGACCATTTTACACATTGAGTGCCGTTACTTCGGGCGTAAAAGATGTGCGCGAAGTGATTGAAAAAGCCAAATCGAACAGGTTTTTTTCACAAGCAAATCCAATTTTGTTTATAGATGAAATTCACCGATTCAGTAAATCGCAACAAGATTCTTTGCTGGGAGCTGTTGAAAATGGAACAGTTACGCTTATTGGTGCCACTACCGAAAATCCTTCATTTGAAGTAATTACTCCCTTACTTTCCCGCTGTCAGATTTACGTTTTGAAATCATTGGAAAAAGAAGATTTAATGGAATTGGCTTATCATGCCATTAAAACTGATGTTGAATTAAAAAACCGTGAAATTATTTTTGAAGAAACAGAATCATTGTTGCGCTTTTCGGGTGGTGATGCACGTAAATTACTGAATATATTGGAATTAGTTGTTAATGCTGAAACATCCGAAAAAGTGGTTTTTACAAATGAAATTGTAACTGAACGTTTGCAGCAAAATCCATCGGCTTATGATAAGGACGGCGAAATGCATTACGATATAATTTCAGCATATATAAAATCGATTCGTGGCAGTGACCCCGATGCTGCCATTTATTGGTTAGCACGAATGATTGCAGGTGGCGAAGATCCAAAATTTATTGCCCGTCGTTTGGTAATTTCAGCGGCTGAAGATATTGGTTTGGCTAACCCAAATGCTTTGTTGCTGGCTAATGCTTGCTTTGATGCGCTCCAAAAAATAGGTTGGCCCGAAGGTCGGATAATTTTAGCAGAAGCAACTGTTTATCTGGCAGCATCACCAAAGAGTAATTCGGCTTATCTGGCCATTGATGAAGCATTGGCACTGGTAGAACGAACAGGAAACTTGCCTATTCCGCTCCATCTACGCAATGCACCCACAAAATTGATGAAAGATTTGAATTATGGCAAAGATTATAAGTATTCGCACGATTTTCCAAATCATTTTATTAATCAGCAATTTATGCCAGATGAATTAATCAAAACAAGCATCTGGAAAGTCCAAAATAGCCCACTTGAAATTAAATTAGGAGAATGGTTAAGGTTTTTATGGAAAGATAGGTTTTAGGATTGTTATATTATTGTATTTTTCGACCAATAAAACTATTTTTTTTTATAAATTATTTCATTCTTTAATGAAACATGAGTATCTTTGCAAAAAATTATATTTTAACAAAATTGAATTTACTTCGATTTTCACTTTTTGATGAAAATTCGGCAAAGTAATTAATTATACAAGCAAGATGAAAAAACTAATTTTTACACTGCTCTTTTTTGGTTGTGTAACCAATCTATTCTCCGAAATTGCAGTAAAATCTTTCCGCAAATTAGAAAATGATCTTGATGCGCGGGTAAATGAACCTCTAAGAGATCAAAATGGTGATGTTTGTGCTATAATCAAAGTTGTAACAACTCAAACAGGCTTTTCATCCTTCGATTGTGGTCAGATTGGTGTTGTAAAAACAGTGCAAAAACCTTCTGAAATCTGGGTTTATGTGCCTTATGGTGCTAAACGAATTACCATTACTCACCCACAACTTGGAATGATAAGGGATTACTTTTTCACCGTTCCTGTCGAAAAAGCCACTGTATACGAGATGGTTTTAATTACCGGCAGAATTGAAACTACTGTGGTGGATGAAATGAATAGTCAATGGCTGGTAATTACGCCCGATCCGGCAGATGCAATGATTTATCTGGACGAAAATTTTGTAAAAAGTGGTGTTTATCAATCCAAAGTAAAACCCGGAATGCATACATATCGCGTTGAATTAGCACTTTATCACAGCGAAATAGGCAAAATTGAAATTACTGATACAAAAAAAGTGGTAAATGTGAAATTAAAACCAGCATTTGGATTTTTTTCAGTAAACACCGAGCCTGAATCCGGAGCTAAAGTGATAGTGGATGGAAAGACACAAGCCAAAACGACACCTTATTTAAGTGAGGCATTAGAAAGTGGAGAATATACAGTACAAGTAGTGAAAGAAATGTACCAACCTATCACCAAAAAAGTTATGGTTTATGATGGTCAAACTTCACCTGTAAATTTCGTTTTGCCACCAAATTTCTCTGAAATTACAGTTACAGCGCCAGCCGAAGCTACAATTTATATCAACAACCAACAGAAAGGTATTGGTACTTGGCAAGGCAGACTCAGTGCAGGTGTTTATACATTCGAAGCTCGACGTGATAAACATCGCCCGGCAAAACAAGATGTCAATATTCTTGCAGGTGATAATAAAACTATTGATTTACAACCTACTGCCATCTTTGGTACTCTTGATGTTATTTCTGAACCTCCGGGAGCAAGTATTATTATTGATGACAAAGATTATGGTACAACTCCTAACACTATTTATAAATTACCTATTGGCGATTATAAAGTTCAATTGAGTAAATCTGGTTATAGCGTTGTAAATTCGTTAGTTACAATTACAGATGGTAAAAGTTCTGAACTTTTCCAAACATTATCTGTGGCAACTTCAGGTTCCGAACAAGCGGCTCAATTAACTACTGGTTCTTTGGATATTTTGACTATGCCTTCGGGAGCAACTATAAAAATTGATGGTAATAATTATGGATCAACTCCTAATACCATAACCGGTTTAACTATAGGAAATCATATTCTACAACTAGAGAAAAGTGGATATATGGCTGCAAACAAAACATTTATAATAAATGGTGGTAAAACAACACAAATTAGTGAAACATTAAATGTTGGGAGTGCCATAACAAGTCAACAACCAACAGCTCCGGCAACAACAGTTGCTACTACAGGGTCACTAATAATTACTTCAAAACCTACGGGAGCATCCATTAAAATTGACGACAAAGATTATGGTGTAACTCCAAAAACAGTCAGTGATTTAGCTATTGGTGAACACATTGTCCAATTGGATAAAACCGGCTATTATTCCTCGCAAAAAGCAGTAAATATACGAGGAGGCTTAACCACAGAATTTGCAGAAACACTCTCGAATGGAGCGGATCAAAATGTGACTAGTTCAACTATTGATCAACGAACAGTAACTATCGATTCGAGCCCTGCAGGAGCTGATTTGACTATTGATGGTAATCCTGTAGGTCAGACACCATATATAGTTATTATGCCTGTTGGTTCACATCAAATTTCATTAAAAATAGGCAAAACAAAATTTGAGAAACAAATACAAGTTACTCCAACCGGAGGTAGTAAATTTTTGTTTCAATTAAAAACCGAAAATACTGTTGCTCCAACGCCTACAAAATTAGCAGATGCGACAATAGATTCAGATCAAACTATTTACGAAGCAGTAGAAACAATGCCTTCATTTCCGGGTGGATCATTGGAATTATTTAAGTTTCTGAAAGACAACATTAAATACCCAAATTATGCACAGGAAAATAGCCTGCAAGGACGAGTTATTTGTCAGTTTGTTGTGGCAAAAGATGGTTCAATAAGTGATATTGTGGTTGTCAAAAGCATTCATACTACTTTGGATAATGAAGCCATTAGGGTAATAAAATCAATGCCAAAATGGACACCCGGAATTCAAAAAGGAAAAATTGTTCGTACCAAATACACATTACCTGTTGCATTTAAATTGACTGAATAGACCAAGCAATGGTTCGTTATAAATGAGTCTATTATTTTTATATACAATAACTTAGCAGCTGGTTTTAACTGTATTTAATCTCATTCGAAATAAAAGAGTTAACGCAAAGCCGCAAAGTTTTAAATAACTTATATTCAACAAGTAGAGAAAGAACGCTAAGACAAAAACTTTCAGTTTTTCTTTGCGGCTTTGCAACTTTGCGACTTTGCGTTCAAAAAATCTTATTTTATAACGAAGCTATTACCAAGAAAACAAGAATTTTTCTGGTATTCATTTATTAAAAATTACTATCGTCCTGATTTATTGCTAATCAGGACGTTTTTTTTTGTATCATGTTGATAAATTTTAATCTAAAAACACAAATATAATAAATGTAAATTGTATATTTGCATACGATTTTGATTATTGTGTTGAAATATGTGAGTTGAGGCATTTTTTTGTACTTTTTGCGACAATATATTCTCTGAAATGAAATAATTCCAACCTATGAGAAAACTCATAATTACTTTCCTGTTTTTTAGCACTTTAGTCAACCTATTTGCCGAAATTGGTGTAAAATCATTCCGTAAATTAGAAAATGACCTAGATGCACGTGTTTATGCAAAGAAATTAGACCAGAATGGTGATGTGTGTGCTATCATCAAAGTGGTAACCTCGCAAAACGGATTTTATTGGGAGCCGGATGGGTTGGGTATCATGTCATCCGAATGGAAAAATGGAGAATATTGGCTCTATGTGCCTTATGCTGCAAAACGCCTGACTATTAAGCACGACAAATTAGGAATTCTGCGCGATTATATGTATCCAATGCCTATAGAAAAAGCCACTGTGTACGAAATGGTATTAGTAACCGGAAAAATAATTACTACTGTTCAGGAAAATGAGATAGAAAGTCAATGGTTGATTATTAATTCCGATCCTTCAGATGCTGATGTGTATATCAACAATCAGGCAGCAGGAAAAACGCCCTATCAAAACGAATTACCGGTTGGAAAATATACCTGGCGTTTACAAAAAGAACTTTACATGAACGAAGCCGGTGCAGTAGAGCTGGTAGCTGGTGGTGAAAAACAAAAAGTCGATGTAGTATTAAAACTCAACTATGGTTCATTAGATATTACAAGTACGCCTGACAGTGGTGCTACCGTAAAATTAGATGGAATACCAACTGGTAAAAAAACGCCATGTAGACTCGAAAACATTCCAACCGGTGATCATTCTGTTTCGGTAAATCTCGATATGTACGAAACTACTTCACAACGTTTTAGCCTTGCCGCAGGCGAAACAAAACCAATAATTATTCCAATGAATGCAATTTTTGCTGATGTAAAAATTACCACCGAACCAATTTCTGACATCTTTATTAACGGACAATTTAAAGCCAATGACAAGTGGCAGGGACGATTGACACAAGGTGTATATACTTTTGAAGCTAAAAAGGATAAATATACTACTGCCATCGATAAGAAAACAGTGCTTATTGGTCAACCCGTTTATCTGAACTTACAACCAATACCTCGTTATGGATCTTTAAAAGTGCTTACCAAGCCTATTGAAGCAACTATTACTATTGATGGAAATAATATGGGACAATCACCAGTCACCTTAAAGAATTTACTAATTGGTGATTACAATGTAGAACTTTCGAAATCCGGATTTGAAAACCGAACCGAAAAAGTGACTATCACCGAAGGTCAAACCACTACATTAAATTCCAACTTAACAAACGAACGAAATGTTACCATCAATTCAAATCCTTCAAATGCCGATTTATATATTGATAATAAAAAAATTGGAAAAACACCATTTACAGGAGGTCTTGATTATGGTAATCATCTTTTACGAGTTGAAAGTGATGGACGTAAAGTGGAAAAAAATGTGATGATTACTAAAACGGGAGGCGAAACAAATTTTACGTTGAAATTTGGATATTTAGTTACTATTAAATCAATACCAACAGGAGCTACACTTTTTATAGATAAATCGGAGAGTGGAACAACTCCTTATAGCGCTTATCTGTCATTTGGAAATCATATTTTACGAATTGAAAAAGATGGGAAAAGTGCTGAAAAAACCGCGTTTATTTCTGAAACAAGTTCCGAAATCATAATTGATATGTTTGCTACTCAGCCATCGCAGTTTGACCCTAAAACAGAAGAGGTAAAGGTAGAAATTCTTAAGGCTACACCTGAGAAAAAATCAGGCATATCGACTGATGTATTTATTTTGGGAGGTATAAGTTATCCATTAGTTAAAAGTTCTACCGGTAGTATTTTCGATAATAAATTGGCTTATAACTTGAAAATTGGAGTTGCAAAAACTTTTGGGTTTTACGCCGGACTGTCAACAAATCTGTCACAAGAAACACTTGATTATACTGCAGGTAATTTGCCGAATGAATATTATTCAAAATCCCCTGCCAGTTCGTCGTACAATCGCTTTGGAGTAGTAGGCGGTTTGGTTTTAAATGTAAATCCAATTATGCTGTACGCAGGAGCAGGTTATGGATATTATAACCATTATGTAACTACCGATTTATATAAATACAGTGATGATACTTTTGCAAAGCGAGTAAATTATGGTGATACAAATTCA
>JBMOHG010000032.1:0-15530 GCA_049317965.1 Paludibacter sp. | reverse complement strand
TTTTCACATGCTTTTCGATTAGTAAGCAAAATAAACGCCATGAAATCAACTAACTGTGCACTAAACTACTTAATATATCATATATGGGTCTGGTATTATATTAAATGTGAGTTTTTCAGCAGAGCCTAAATACTACCAGAATTTAGTGAAATTTCCGGAACTTCTTGAAAAATTGGTTAGTAGCACCTGACTCTCAGATAGCTATCGGGACAAATTGTCAAATTTTCAAATTAACTTTGCATTAGTTTACTTTCACACGCTCAACATACGAACCATTGCGAGTATCAACTTTTATCGTTTCACCTTCGTTAATAAACAATGGTACACGAACAGTAGCACCAGTTTCGAGAGTAGCAGGTTTTGTTGCATTGGTTGCTGTATCACCTTTAAGACCCGGTTCGGTGTAAGTAATCAACAAAGCAACCTGAACGGGTAAATCCACAAATAAAATGGTTTCCGATTCGGCGTGAGTTACTACTTCGCAAACCATTCCTTCTTTCAGAAAATCAACGCCATTGATAATATCTTTATTTACTGAGACTTGCTCGTAAGTTTCATTACTCATAAAGTTATATCCCGCTTCATCTTTATAAAGGTATTGGTATTCGCGGCGTTCAATACGTACTTCGTCCAATCTAATTCCTGAGTTAAAAGTTCTGTCGAGTGTGCGGCCGGTAACCACATTTTTCATTTTGGTACGAATAAATGCAGGTCCTTTTCCGGGTTTTACATGTAGAAATTCTGTTATGACATAGTATTGACCTTCTATATCCAAACACATTCCGTTTTTAATATCTGCTGTAGTAGCCATTTTTTATTTACTATTTAAAAGATTTACTATTTAAGAACCTAAACCCGCATATTAAAATCGATTTCATTAGAGTTCTGGTTAAATTATTTGTTTTCGATTTCGATTACAAAAGTACAATTTTAATTTTGATAATCAAAATTGACTGAATATCAAATCATTAAAAAACCTCTACTAAATTAGCAGAGGTTTATCGGTGTGTTTTAGTTTTATTGTTGTTTATTGTTGTTTTATTTATCGTTTCTTTTCTGAACATTGTAATAAATTTTCATTTGATTACCCAGAATTTTGGTAAATCCTTTCACATCATCGGCACTCCATGCACGGTTTACCTCACCATATTCGCCAAAATCGGTTTTCATTAAATCGAAGCTACTTTCAACACCTACAAGTGTATAATTATATGGTCGAAGTTTCACAATTACTGTTCCTGTTACATTTTGTTGCGAACTTTGCAAAAACTGCTCAATATCGCGCATTACCGGTTCCAGGTATTGCGCTTCGTGTAAAAACATACCATACCAATTGCCAAGTTGGTCTTTCCAATATTGTTGCCATTTGGTAAGCGTATGTTTTTCAAGCATTTTATGAGCATTAATAATAAGTAAGGGTGCCGCAGCTTCAAAACCTACACGACCTTTAATACCAATTATTGTATCGCCAACATGCATATCTCGACCAATTCCAAACTTACCGGCAATGCTTTCCAACATATTGATAAGATGAACTTTATTGCTGTCTTTTTGACCATTAATGGCAGAAATTTCTCCATTTGCAAAATCAATCTTCACTATTTCTTCGCCTTGTTTTTCAACCTGACTTGGATATGCTGATTCGGGTAGCGTTTGTTCCGATTTTAAGGTTTCTTTTCCCCCAATACTTGTGCCCCATAAACCTTTGTTGATGGAATACTCCATTTTTTTGAAATCGGCTTCAAAACCATGTTCTTTCAAATAATTTATTTCATACTCACGAGTCAGCACCATATCACGCGTTGGAGTGAGAATTTTAATATGTGGTGCCAAAATATCAAATGTAAGATCAAATCGCACCTGATCATTTCCAGCACCGGTACTACCATGTGCCACATAATCAGCACCAATTTCTTTTGCGTAATTAATAATGGCAATGGCCTGAAATATACGTTCGGAACTAACAGAAATTGGATATGTACCATTTCGAAGCACATTACCGAAAACCATATATTTAATGCTTTTATCGTAATACTCCTGAGTTACATCCAAGGCAACATGAGTTACAGCACCTAATCTAAAAGCCTTATCTTCAATTACTTTCAACTCTTCGTCACTAAACCCACCGGTATTGGCAACCGCAGTGTGAACTTCGTAACCTTTTTCCTCCGATAAATATTTGGCGCAAAATGAAGTGTCCAAACCTCCACTAAATGCTAAAACAACTTTTTCTTTCATATAGCCCCCAACCCCCGAAAAGGGGGATTATTTTTTATTATTATTTTACTTTAATTCTTTAAACAATTCAAAACACCCACAGCACTTCCCACTTCGAAGGCCAGAGCGCTTTTAGATTGCTTCATCTTTTGCGGGATCGAACAACATGCCGGTACACAAGCAATGTTTGCGGTCGGTACGTTGCAAAATATCATAGTTTACGCAACTTTGGCAGCCTTTCCAGAATGACTCGTCATCTGTAAGTTCCGAAAAAGTAACAGGTTTATAACCCAATTCAGAGTTAATTTTCATAACTGCCAAACCAGTAGTAAGTCCAAATATTTTAGCATCAGGATATCGTTTACGTGAAAGTTCGAAAGCTTTTCGTTTAATCCGTTTTGCTAATCCATTTCCGCGATATTTATCAACTACAATTAATCCCGAATTTGCGACAAATTTTTTGTTACCCCACGATTCAATATAACAAAACCCTGCAAATTCGTCGCCAGCTAAAGCAATAATTGCTTTACCTTCTTTCATTTTTTGTTCGATATATTCCGGTGATCGTCGAGCAATTCCGGTACCACGAACTTTGGCAGCAGCAGAAATGGTATCTAAAATCGTTTCTACATATCCTAAAAAATTTTCATCAGCTATCTGTACCGTTATTTCATCAACGGTTATTTCTTTACTCATAATCGGTCGGTTTAACCTTGCAAAGAAATTTTCCTTACAAAGTATTCATCTATCATTTAATTACATCCCCTGAAATTTCAACAATTATGCAAGTCAATATATGTGTAAAAGCATATACTGTTAAAATGCATTGGTTTTTACTTTTCTGCAAAAGTGATATTGAGCATTGACAGTATTTCGTCGCGAGTAACGCCTTCTCGTGGAATAACCAAAATAGTATCATCGCCTGCAATTGTACCAAGAACCTGTTCGGTTGCTTTGTTGTCAATATCCCATGCAATGGCACTTGCATAGCCCGGTTTGGTTTTTACAACAGCCAGTTGTCCTGAAAATTCTAAACTCAAAACAGCACCATGAGAAAGAAAACTGTTGTAAGTCCCTTCTACCGGCTTTGGCTTATTTACCGGAGGTAAAATGTATTTATAAGCTCCATTTGATAAAGGCGTTTTGGCAACCTTTAGTAATTTTAAATCACGTGACAAAGTAGCTTGTGTGACCTCGCAATTTTTTTCACTCAGAATTTTTAGCAATTCCTCCTGACTTCCAACTACACTAGATCTAAGAATTTCTGAAATAATCTGTAAACGATTTCGTTTATTCTTCATAAATGCATATTTATTTATATTTTGTGCAAAAGTACAACAAATATTGTATATAAAATAATTTTCCGTCCACAAATTTCATAATTATTCTAAAACCAGTTGGTTTTTGATCAATAATTCAATTTTAATGCATAATTCAAACCATAAAACGTATAATTATCGCATATTGTTTTGAAAGTTTATGCAAAAAAAAAACATCATTTATCTTGAATTATAAGAATAATGATGTTTTTAAAAGCGGAATAAGTATGCAAGAAAAAAGTTATTTGGTTTGATTAGATTCAATATGAATTTGGAAATCTAACCTTGTCAGTGTATAACTCTTTTATTACCGCCTTAATTTCTGGTTTTCTCAATCCTTCGTTATAGAAAAAAATATCGCCATCTGTTTTCAATTCACGGTTAATAAGCACTTGTTTTTTAAGCTGTTGGGCATCCGATATTTTTCCACTTACCATTAAAATTATTCCGGGCACAAAAAGTTGTTTTTTATCAGTAATAATGTACGATTGAGCTTGCTTTACAGTATTTCTGTATCCAATACTGTCATATTTATAACATTGCACTGCCAACAAATCACAAATACCGCTGCTCACCCACTGTGGCCATTCCTGCATCAGGTTTTCTTTGCACCACGGGTAAGGGTTGGGCGCAAAACTAACCATAACATTTTTATTAGTAGCTTTTACCTTTTTGTAAAGTGTTTTTCCAAAATGATTCAAAATATCCAGCCGCCAACGAACCCAAGCAGAATCTTTGAAATTCGAAGGTGGGTTTTTTCCTTTATGTACTGATTTGTATCGAGCTACCGTTACTCTGTCATAGCCTGAATTGATACACGATGCCGGCAAACGGTCGTCACCCTGAATGCCATCCACATCAGGATATTTTTTTATGCTTTCAACAATTAAATCGAGCAAATATTTTTGAACTTTCGGATTGAATGAATTGAAATAATAATCGTGATTATTGTAACTTGCTGGTTTGCCATCGTTGCCAATACCCACCCAATCGGGGTGTTTGGCTAAAATGGTATTATTTTCGGGTGTTGCCAACTTTATATCGGCCATAAAACCAAACTCGAACCAGAAAAAGACCTTAATGCTCCGTTTATGCGCTTCGGTAATCAAATCGCGTACAGGGTCTGAGGTGGGACTTTTCAATGGCATATTGTAGGTTTTCATAAATGGCGACATCAAACTTGTTGAGTCAATATGACTATAATTTGTATTTTTGAGCAAAACTTTACTCGGGTAAAGCGTTTTATTCAAAGCATAACTTACGATAAAAATTGAATTAAAATTGAGCGAATCAAGCGATGCAACAAAGTTTTGAACATTCCGATACGATTTCAGTACATCTGTATATTGCGGGTCGGGCACCCAAACGCCACGGATTCCTTCTTTTGCATGTACGAAATTAGTTATACAAAAAAAAGAGAATAGCAAAAATAAAATAAGTTGAAATCTGCCCCCTAACCCCCTAAAGGGGGAATTGAAGAAGCCCCCAGCCTCTAAAGGGGAGTAAAAGAAAGTTTTGTTTGGATTATTCATATAGTTTTAAAATATTTTGTTATAATAATCAATACTAATTTCGGTTCCCCTTTAGGGGTTAGGGGCAGGGTTATTGCCTCAGGTTTTCCAAAACCATTTTTTTCTCACTGTAAATACCGTTATCGCCATCATTCCACTTGTAATAATCAAGCCTTTTACTAATCCGAGCCAGGGTGTAATTTCATACAAATTATTTATCCACGGCATAATTCCGCATAGTGCAAGCAATGGAAAAACTACAAATGAACCTGCGATATAAGCCACCATGGGGTTTTGACCACTTTCGGCTATATATCTTAAAATCTTTTTATTACCAAAATAATCAATTACAATGGATAAGAAAATAAGTGTAAAAATGGCCAAACCAGCCGTCACAAAGAAATAGCTCATTGTGGCATGGTCTTTCCGTATACCACCTTCAAATGCTTCGAAAACATTTCCGAGCAAGAGCCACGAAATTCCCCATTGGAACAAACTGTAGTATAGTCGGCTCAACGAATTTTTTGGATTGCGGAGCAAGAAATAAAGCATTATTCCATAAACGATATTCAATATCATATTCAGCTCAAGATACCGTGAAAAGAGACAAATCAAATTACTCAAAACAACGACAAACGTTATAATCAGAGTAGACCACATCGTCCTTTTTGAAGCTGTAACGGATGTATCGGTATCGTTGTCTGATAGCCATTTCACCAACAAATCGCCGGCAATGGTTCCTGGTATGATAATAAATAAATACTTGAGAAAAGTCATTTGATAAAGCCATTGACCGGGCAAATAGAGGGCAGATTGGATATTTTCGGGTAACCACTGTGCGGGATTGAAATTCCAAACCAATTGATTCCAACTGCCATCTACTTCCGAAGTTAGTCGGAATGCAAAAAAGAAAACCATTATTGCTATTCTGAGCATCAAATTGGAACGGGTAAAAATCCATGTCAACGAGCCAAAGAGGGCCATATTTGCCAATATGAGAATAATTATATCGTTGTGTGACAATTTGAAACCTTGCTTGAAAATATCGGGTTGCGAAATAACATTAAAGGCAATTAATGATACAAGAAAAGCAATTCCCAACCAATTAAGCCAAGCATTTTTTGTTTCCGAAAGTGTTGGAATTCGAACAAAACTAATAAAAAACAAGCCAAATGCAATAAGTGCCAATGTATAATTCCAATTTCCGCCTAAGCGGTAAGGTGTGCAGTGATAAATGGACATCGCAAACAAAACCAAAAGAAAAACCCGCTTCAGAATGGGTTGAATAAGGCTTCCTACGGTTGCGCCTTTATCAAGTTTTCGTCCTAAAGCCAAAGGAAATGCTGCTCCCATGGCAAACAGAAAGAAAGGAAATACCAAATCCACCCATGTAATTCCATACAACGAAGGATCAAAATTAAATCCGGATCGTGGACCAACCTGCGCATGATACATCCATGCTGGTAAACTTTCGGCAATAGTGCCGGATAAAACCATGCCGATAATGGCTAAGCCACGTAGTGCATCGAGTGCGGTTGAACGTTTATTCATTAATACATTTACTATTTTACAATTTACTATTTACCATTAATCATTAACCATTTACAATTTTCGAAGTCAGATTTACATTTTGTCCTTTTACGTTCAAAATAAATATGCCTTTTTGTGGGATAGAAATGGTTTTAAAATCGTTTGCCAGGGTCATATTCCAGTTTTCACTTAAAATCAATTTTCCAGCTAAATCAACCACACGTATTTGAACTTGTTGCGCATTTTCAAGTTGCAAATTGACTTGCAGATTTTGATTTTTGTCGCTGAATACCATCAACTTTTGTCCGTTATTCTCAACGGTTGGAACAGCAGTTGATAATCCAAGTGATTTACGAAGTAAATACGTATATTTTTCGGGGGTTACAAACTCCACATCCGCACCAATGGTGGCATTAGCTTTGATGCTTTCCATCAAGGTTTTGAGGCGTGGCAGTGTAATATCGTTTGTTTCGAGGGCGGCATTATCGTATCGAAAACGTTCGTAACCTGCCATCAGAAATCGTGGTTTGGTTTTTCCGCTAAGTTTACTTACAATTCTGTCTTTTGCTGTTGTTAGGTTCGAAAAATCGGCATAAAACGTATCGTCATTTACATGATTATAAAGCAATCCGCCATAATTAGTGTAAGCTTTTTGCGTCATTAAACTTGGGTCGAACAATATTGTCATTTGTGCATTGGTTTGCTCGGCAAAAGTGCCTAATTTGGCAAAATCGAAATTATTTGAAATGGTAATTCCCCGATAAACAGATGAACCTGCGCCATTGTAATGTTTGTAGGCGTACACCGATTTCACCTTGAATTTATCCATCAAAGCCGTTGTTTTAGTTTTTACATCTGGCAAATACGATGTTGGAAAAACATCGGGATAAGCATAACCCAGCGGTGTGGAAACGGCCATAAAACCATCGTTGGCAGTGGCAGTGCGATAATAATACTGACCAACAAATGGAAATTCTTCGAACATTTGCAAATTAAATCCCCATGCTAAAGGCACTTGTCCGCGTGTAGTGGATTGCCACGAACCGCCCTGAAAACCGATGTTCCAGTTGCCGGCATCGCCTTCGGAAGCAATAAAAAGAACGTAATATTTATTTTCGAGAGGAACGGTAGCAAAACTAATATCCGCAGGTCGTTGATAATTGAAATTGGCATCGACCGGAAAAACATGATGCCACGATAAATTGCTTAGCAAAGTTTCGTGAAAGCTACCGCCATAAGCCGAAATCCACTGTACCAGTGGTTCAGGTCGCATCCAACCATATACATGAAAAATCTGGTTCGGACGTTTTGCTTTCAGGTAATTCATCACCCGTTCAATTTTTACCGCCTTTTCGTCGGAAAGTGACGTAAAACGCAAATCTTCGGTGCCAGCCAAATTGAGTTGAAACATGCGCTGATTCACCGCCCAATCGGTCATTTCGCGGATATAAAACTTTGAAGTATTGCATCGTGGCAACAAATTATCTAACGACCAATCGAGCCATGCAAAATAGCGTTGTTCTTGCGTCAAAGCTGCATTATTCCATGTATGAGTTGATAATTCTAGTTTGGCAGAAACCTGAATTGTAGCTTGTCCATTGAAATAATCGGGCAAATCGACAGTAGTAGGTTTATTAATATCAATCACGGTGTTAGTGGAGGGAACAGGAATACAATCGGTCAAACCACCAAGCATGGCTGCTGCTTCGGCTTGCCACCGAAACGACTGACCCGAAAAATTGCTGTATCCGAGTGTAACATCGTAAGTGATGGCACCTTTTATATAGCTTTTAAAATATTGAACCAAAGCATTGGTATTTGTTATTACTGTAAATTGCACGCCGCCAGTTGTTTTGTATGCATTTTCCCAAAGTTCGTCGGTTTGATTGTAGCTCCATGTTTCATAAACATTGCGTAGATACAAACGAGGTGCATCGCGGTTTACAATGCCGGCAAGCGTCATAGCTATCATTTTGTCTTCGGCCAACTGACCCGAACCATCGTAAACCACTGCATTTATTGCAAATAAATGTGATGTGAAAATCAAAACTAAACAGAATAGCAGTGTTTTTTTTATCATGAATTAAATTATGTTTGATAGACTTTAAATAAAAATTTATGGATATTTAGTCGAAACTATTCAACATCCCCTTTAGGGGTTTGGGGCAACTATTTTTTCTTTACAAACGAAACAACTGTTGCCACAGCACGTTCAGTTCCATCCGATGGTTTATTTAGCAATGTTCCACTTGCGATAATAGCCGAAGAACCGCCACCATCCAAATTCAACACATTGGTACAACCAATTGCTTTCATAATTTGAACCAACTCGAGTAGGGTAGCGCCATCGCTATGCGCTTGCCTTCCATCGCACACAAACAACACTACTTTATTATCAGCAGTACTGCCAATTAATGTTCGTGGTGGACGAGCTGATGATGAAAAAATATCGGTTTGAAGCAATTCGTAATTAGTCATATATTTTCCGGCAGTCGTTGTTGTAAAATCAAAAACCGGCTTGCCATCTTTGATTAAAATCGGAGCGCCACCTATGGCGCTATATGGATTCCATCGAACAGTATTAATTGGGAACGACTGACTTGGTGAAATTTGTGGCGTTTCTCCTTCAACGTTTGGAGATGGGATATCGTATGCATTATCGCCAGAAATCCATCTAAGCATAGGTGATTGCGATTGTGAAACGCCAAATGCACCACGCGTTACCGGATAGGAATAAGAGCCTCGTGTAAGTGCAGAGATATTATCTGCTTTTTTTGAATTTCGGTCAACTGCCAAACTATACGAACTCACATTACTGCCACTATAACCAAAATAACCGCCATTGGTCATCACGTAAGTTGTTTCGCCAGTGGCTGCTGCTATAAACTGACTTGGTTTTTGAGCGGTGGTGGACAAAGTAGTTTTTAATTCAATATTACCCGTACTCAAATCGGCAATGGCATACCATGCCTGAAAAGCGCGTCCGTTTAAAGACGAAGTTGTTGTATAAACTTTAATTTCAGTAGGCAAACCGGCATTAATGCTTGTCATTGCAGTCCATGTGAGCGAAAGTGTTGCAGGTTCGGCAGCCAACGTTCCCTGAACTTCTGAACTGTAGGTTGTTCCCTGCGAATTGGTAGCATACGCCCTGACATAGTAGTTTGTGTTAGCATCCAAGCTGGAAGCATTACCAAAAAATGTTTCACCCGATTTTACTTTTACATGCCAAGCGGATTTTGAATCAGCAATAGTCGGATTTGAAGATTTGCTCCAGCATAAACCGGCTGTGCAAGGTTCGCCACCATCCGAAGTAAGTGTAAAATAAGATGAAATTTTCAGATAGGAAACTTTTGGTGAAGCAATTGCAATTACTGGTGTTTTAAGAATTGTCAATGAACGTTCCACACCCACCGAAGTGGCACTGCCAGCGTAAGCATAAAGTTTGTAGGTGTTCAGTCCGGCAGCAGGATCAGTGTCTGTCACTGTTATTTCATTGGCAGCAAGCGTTTTCCATGACTGAAAAGTTCCGGCACCAATTTTGCGTTCAATATTGTACCCATCAATGCCACCCGTTACAGCATCCCAGCTTAAATTCACCGAATTTTGATTTGCCACAACGGCAAAATTAGCTGGCATCGCAACCGGAACGTGTTGATAATAAACCGAAACGGTATCGGAAGCACGTTGTTTACAGAAGGCATACACTTTATACAAATAGGTTGCCTGAACTAAGCCTTCATCAGTCCATTCGGTAGTGTTTGCTCCAACCGTTGCTTTTACGGGTGTTGTTGCTCCTGTAACCCATCGCTCAATCGAAAAACCATCCTCGCCTTTGCTGTTATCTGTCCAGCTCAGTTTGATGGAAGTGGCAGAAAGTTTTTCAGCTTTCAATTCGGTGGGCACTGGGAATGGAATTTTAGGGTCGCTCAAATCGGGATTTGCACAGTCTGAAAGTGCAATAAGCATTGTTATACAGACATTTATACTTACAATGTGATTTTTAATATTCATAATTCTATTCATCTTTCAATAACGTACATCAAAGCTTTGTTAATTTTATTATTTTTCAAAGCCTTTACAAGTTTCATTTGTTCGCTCTCCAATAAACTTCCATCCGTTTCATTCCAATATTCAAGAGCACACAAACATCCCAATGAAGGTGTAAAAGGATAATAAGTTTGGTTGATATAGAAGTTTGTATCTATCGTTGTTCCATGAATAACAATTTCGCTTCGTCCTGCTTTTCCGGCATAATAAGCCATGTTTTTAGGCAAATACATTTTCCAACTTTCAGGAAAAAACTCATTATATACATCTAATGTCCATTCAGAATTATCAATTTTACCAAAAGTAAATTCTTTTAGAGAGACTTCCCAAGGCAACACAGTATTAATTGTTAGTGAAGTACCAATAAAAACATTATCGGACAAGCCAAAACCTTGTACAGAGAAAACACCCTGAGGCGTATTACCATTTGTCAAGTATCCGGATAAATTCGTTATTGATCGAGCTAATAATCTGATTTTCAGGGTATCATTTTTATCTTTCAAAAAACAACCATTACTGTCAAGAATCATAGCAAATCCGGGTATATCTCTGTTTTTCTGAACAAACACAAAAATTGTTGCTGCTCTTTTCTCCTTTCTGAAAGCAATTAAATCATTCAATTGATTGTCTGTCAATGTAGGTTGTACAGAATGTTCAATTGCAAATCCATTTAATATGGCGTTTCCTTTCCAATCGGGAAAATGCTTTTTCAATTTTTCAAAATACTTTTGTTCTGAATCTGGTTTTTGCCGAATCAAGTAGTTTGCCATCATGGCAAAAAGCTTTTCATTGTATTCCAAATCTACTAAACTGTCAATATAAGTTACAAATTCCGAAGGATACAGCGTAAATATATTCTGTAAAACCGATCGTTTGAAACTATCAGAAAAAAATGTAAAATTTGACAGAGCGTACTTCAACTTTTCTTTGCCGATACTACTTTTTAGAAGCATTAATTCCGATGCCCAGAATGCACTTTGATAGTTTTTTTCATTCTTTATGTTGGGAATTTGTGAGAAAACCGAGTCAATAAACCGGACCTTTTCAGTTACAAAACGGGCGCGTTCAGGTTTTGTTACAAATAGATTCTGTGCTTCGGTTTGAGAATAAACAATCCATCCGAAGAGGGAGAAAAGTATGAAAGCACGAACTGTCATTGTTCCAATTTTTTAAAAAGGAAAAATTGCTTTTCCGGGATATAATGCTTTAAATGCTTTTTGTTTTGATGGAATAGCTTCGTAAAACCATGTTGATTCATTAAAAACACCTCTCGAACGGTTGTATTGAATAAGTTGAGCTAAAAATCCATCCGTAACTATAACTGTACCATTGCGCACCAACATGCCCGGAACGTATTTTTTTCGTAATTCGACGGTATTAAAAACATTTTGCACATCGCTGTAAAGCAGTGTTGAATATGAATCAATGCCTTGCGATTCGTTCCTGTACAACTGTGGTGAAATCCAATCGGCAACACCACGTTTGAGCCATTCCGGCCAATCTTGCAAATAATTATCTTTGCTCCAACCACGCGTACTTGGTGCCCAAGTAACCAAACAAGATGACCGGGCAGTTTTTACGGCGTTGTAAAGCGAAACTGCATAATCGCTCATTTTATTAGCTTTCCAGTTGAAAAATGCTGTTTCAGTAGGGTTGGTAGGCACATCTTTACCCGTTTCGGTTTTATATAATTGCTTCGTATGATCGTCGTAACCTGCATGCGAAGGCAAAGCTGGCAAGCGGTCGTCGCCTTGTACACCGTCAAGTCCCGGATATTTGGTTACACATTCCACAATCATATCAGTCAGAAACTTTTGAACTTCGGGGTGAAAACCATTTAACCAGTAAAATTTATTTTTTTCGGTTTGATTTCCAGCAATGTCTTTACTTACCCAATCCGGATGTTTATCGGAAATAGGCGAATCCTGACCTGAATAATGCGAAGCAAATCCGTACTCGAACCAGGCAATTACTTTTATATTTTTAGCATGTGCCTTTTCAATTAATTTGCCCAATACATCGCCCCACGAGCAACCTGCAATAACGGTTTGAGCAGGAGTTAAGCCAAGCACATTGGCTAACGTTTGGCTTGGAAAAAGTGTTTGACTTTTATTGTAAGTACAAACACATATTGTATTAAAATTAAGTTCAGCCAATTTATCAACCATAGCAGTGAGTCCCGCTTCGGAGAAAAGCACCGAGCTTGCCACATTGGTAACCCAAACGGCTCTGATGCCGGTTTCCTGAGGTTGAATGTTGACAGTAATTGTATATGTTTTCGATAAATTTCCAATGGATAGTTTCCAAGTAAAAGGTTGTGTTAAATCAACATTTGAACCCGAAACTATATTGGATGTTAACCCATTATCCACTAATAAATACGTAAATTTTAACGCCGAAACATTTGTTCCGAAAGGTACTGTAAATGTGATATTATCGCCATTGATAACTCCTGTTACAAAATTATCGGGAAGTTGAATGTTATTTACACGAAAAGTAGGTTGTGAATAGGCTAATACAGTAAAGTTCTTTTTAGTTCCAGCTTCGGAAGTAACTGTATAAAAAACCGGTTTCGAAAAATCCTGTTTCACTCCCGATGCAGGATTTATAGTTGCTTTGGGTGAAACCTCTATGATGGGAGTGAGTGTAGTTAAGTCGGTAGATGTAGGCACCATAATGGATACGGTGTCGTGGGAAATAGTTGCCTCATCGGCTTGCGTTATTTCCTGAAATTTGAAACTGGTTATTACATTGCCTCCTTCTAACGTAGGTTTACACGAAAGCAAAATAACACATGAAAGAATTAAAAAAAGGTTTTTCATTGATAGAATATTTTTTAAAATCAAAGCCCACCCCAAAAGAGTGGGCTTTGAATGACATATCATAATCCATTATGAATTATGAATTAAAATTTATGCATTATTTAAACGTCATTTCTTTCTTTTTGCTGAATTTTGTAACCACAATGCCGCAACCTGTACCCATAGCTACCACTTTAAATCCTTGTCCATCAGCATCCAAAATAGCATCAACACAACCTGTTGCATCACCATTTGCTAAAGCACCATCGGCTTCAATTTTTTCAGGTACAGGAGTCAACCACCAGTTGTCGCCCATTAATGTGCTATTATTGGTAGTAGTGTAATCATACAAACGAGCATTAACACTGTGAGGAGTGGCATAAGCTTCGACATTTAAAACCACATGATATTTAATACCATTATATTCAATAAATTGAGACATTCCTTTTGGAGTTGCAACACCACCAGCAAACATATAATTCGCTTTGGTTGTGCCATTTAGTACACCAACTTCCGAACCTGCACAAGCGGAATTTACAAGGATATCACTTGAAGCAGTTGCTCCCATAGGCACAACCGATGTCCATAATTCGAAACGTGACATAGAACCACCTGGGGTATATTTTATAATTTCCGGGTTTGTAGCTGCAACACCACTGGTTACTTTCCAACGAAGAATATCGAGCGTATAATTGGCATACGAATAAATGTAAGCTTCGGTTTTTAAGTCACCAACAATCGAAATACGACGGCCAACATGATTTCCGGCCCAACTTGGTGGAATGCCAACTGGTGTAAGATCTGATACATTCCATTTGACTAACTGACGTGGAGTAGCATCAACATTATCCCAAGCCCATACTTTGAAATCGGCTCCGGGAGCAGCCAAGTTACAACCAATAAAACCACCTTTGCGGTCACCGGCCATTGCACGCACTTGTTTTATGGTGTCACCTGGAGCAACTATCAATTTTGCATAACCCGCTTCAGAGCCATCTAAAATTGAAAGTTTTACAAGTTTTAAAGTTCCACCATACAATCCACCAATTTGTTGGATAATATGTGTTGGAGTTAAAGCAAATGTTTTTTCGTTATTGCTGGTAAATTTGTCGGTAAAAGCAGTCCCTTTTTTGCGCCAATATTCCGAAACAACTCCGTAACCTTTTTGAGCTGTTTCGAAGAAACGCACTTTATAAGCAGTTTTCGAAACTCCATCTTCGGCAGTAACTGTATAATAAACAGGTGTACTTGCGTTGAATTTAACTGGGGTCCCTGATGCTGGAGATACAGTTGCTTTATCAGAAACTTGTAAAACTGCAGCATTATTTCCTAATAATTTTGCAATCGTGTCAGCTTTCAATCCAAACGGTAAGTTAATTTGAATCTCTTCGCCAACAATCTCGACTTTAACAGCTGATTTAATTGTTTGATCGGCAAAAGCATTAAGTGAAGTTAAATCTAAAGCAAATGAAGTGATGGCTGAATCCGTTTTTAAAACCACTTCAGGATCTGGTTTACATGAGAAGGTGATAATTGACACCAATAGCACAAGTGCTAATTTACTGAGAATTTTGTTTGTTTTCATTTCTTGATTTTTTAATTGTTAATTTATAATTGGAGTTATCTATTTATTTCTTATCCCACCACATTCGACTTTGTTGATAATCACCACCCATACGATTTGCTGCTTCAATCACATTTTCTTTATTTAGCAGATGTTCATCGCTTGGATATTTCCAACGTCGTGGTAATCCTATTTCATCGACTACTGCTGTTACATATTGAATAGGTAAAATTTGTGGATAACCTGTTCGACGCAAATCGGCATAAGCTTCAAAACCATCTGTATAATTTCCAAGGTATTTTTGAAGAATAATTTGCTCCAATTTTTGCGCTTTAGTGCCTGCTGTTTTATATTTTGTAGCACCAGCAAGGTATGTAGCAATTTCTGTTTCTGGAACTTCGTAAAGTTGCATAGCAGCTCTGATACCATCATTGTAATGTTCTTCAGCTGTTTTTGGTGTTGTCCATCCATTCAGATTGGCTTCGGCAAGCAAAAAACAAACTTCAGGATATACAAATAAATTGGTTTGATAATTATTTTG
>JBMOHG010000031.1:0-15957 GCA_049317965.1 Paludibacter sp. | reverse complement strand
TTTGACTGACAAAGGTACTATTTTTTGTTGATATGAACAATTTAAGTTTAAAATTTGCTTAAAACCACATGAAGAATAATCTGTAACTGCTTATAGTTAAAATTGTATGGGGGGGGGGTTGCAGTTTTTGGATGTACCTTTAAGATGGGATTAAGAATATAAACAAATTTGTTTTTTAATAATTGTATATCAACTATTTAGTTTTGCCATAAATTTCTCTATATTCACAACTACCCTTTCGTGAGTACCCTCTCCAATAAGACTTCCATCTTCATCTTTCACCTCAAGTAGAAATGAATATTTACGACCGTCAACATTCGTAACTTTAGCTGTACAATGAATTAAAGATCCAATAGCACTCGCTTTAATATGATTTGTCTGTATAGCAATACCTACACTTGTGGAATCTTCAGGAATATTTGATAAACATTTCAATGATGTATTTTCCATTAATGCAATCATAGCCGGAGTTGCAAAAACAGCTAAAGTACCTGATCCTAAGTACTCGGCGGTATGTTCTTTTGTCACTTTAATGGTTTGGGTAAAAGAAGAGTTAATCATAACAATTGGTTTAGTATAAAACACAAAAAACAGGTTTAGGTTAATTAACCCAAACTAGATCACAAAACCTCAGAAATTCAACAAAATACTTAATTAGTATTTAGCTTTTTTCTCTCTTTTTTCTGCTTTTTTCTCCTTAGCAGTTTTCAAAGGTTCTTTCTTTTCGGTTTTCTTTGCGTCTTGACTCTTTGCCATTGTGATGTTTTTTTTAGTGAGAATGAATAAAGATTATACTTTAAATTCGTTTTATATTTGCGCCTAAAGCATTTAGTCGTTTATCAATATCTTGATAACCACGGTCAATTTGGTCAATATTGTGAATAACACTTGTACCTTCGGCACACATTGCTGCAATTAATAATGCAATTCCGGCCCGAATATCAGGCGAACTCATTGTTGATGCCCGTAAATGAAGTTGATTACCCTGACCGATAACAGTAGCGCGATGCGGATCACAAAGTATAATTTGCGCACCCATATCAATTAATTTGTCAACAAAAAACAATCGGCTTTCGAACATTTTTTGATGAATAAGTACACTTCCTTTTGCTTTTGCAGCTACTACAAGCAACACACTAAGCAAATCGGGAGTAAGCCCCGGCCAAGGAGCATCGGCAATGGTCATAATCGAACCATCGATAAATGATTCAATGGTATAACTATCTTGTTGTGGAATAAATATATCGTCACCATGTTGTTCCAACTGAATTCCCAATCTGCGGAAACTATCGGGTATGATGCCTAATTCATTGTATGATACATTTTTGATTGTAATTTCAGATGAAGTCATTGCAGCCATTCCAATAAAACTACCAATTTCAATCATATCAGGAAGTATGCGATGGTCGCAACCATTTAGTGTTTTTACTCCTTCAATTACCAATAAATTGGAGCCAACACCCGAAATTTTTGAACCCATAGAAATCAACATTCTACAAAGTTGTTGCAAATAGGGTTCACAGGCAGCATTGTAAATAGTAGTTATTCCCTCTGCCATGACTGCTGCCATAAGAATATTGGCAGTTCCAGTTACTGAAGCTTCGTCGAGTAACATATAACACCCAGTCAACTTTTTAGCCTCAATTTCATATCGTTTTGCATCGGGATCGTATCGAAATTCTGCACCAAGTTTTTGAATGCCAACAAAATGTGTGTCCAACCTTCTGCGGCCAATTTTATCTCCGCCCGGCTTTGGAATAATTGCTTTTCCAAAACGTGCAACCAAAGGCCCGACTATCATCACTGAACCTCTTAATGAAGCACTCTTGCTGTAAAAATCATTTGATTGAAGGTAATCTAAATTTACATTTTCGGCTTTAAAAGTGTAGGTATCAGCATTTACCCGATTAACTTCGACACCTAAATCAGCTAATAAACTGATCAGATTGTTCACGTCTAAAATATCGGGGATATTGCTAATTATAACTATATCAGGGGTTAAAAGTACTGCACAAATAACTTGTAATGCTTCGTTTTTTGCTCCTTGTGGTGTGATTGAGCCTGAAAGACGACGACCACCTTCAATTTGAAATGATGCCATAAATTTGAATAGTGTTATGATATTTAAGTAATTAACACTCAGAAGTTCACTCAACAATTAGAATGAAAGTGCTATAAATCAAAAAGCAAAATATCTATCAGATATTAGTTTTAGGATTTAATTTATTCAATCGGGGATTAATTTTTTGGTCTTTCTTTTTGTTTTTTCTATTAAAAAGCACGTCTCTTGACTCTACTAATTTTAGGAAGTCTTCTGAAATGTCCAGTTTACCTTTTGATAATTCACGAAGATCATCAAATATTTTACGATCATCAACAACTTCTTTATTCCAGGTCAGGAAGCATTTCTTCATTTGATTGGCAATCAGACGAATAAGTTCATTTTTTTCTTCACCATCCTCGTATTGAGCTACTTTTTCAATCATTTCTTCCAACGTACGACCATAATGCTGATATCTGATTCTCGATTTTTTATAAGGAATTGATTCAGGTCGTGTATATAAATTCTCGGCTAGCAATATTTCATACGGAAAGTCAATATCCAACTTAAAATCAGACATAATGGCCACATGATCCCAAAGTTTATGCTTAAAATCATTTACATCGCGCAAATAAGGAAATAAATTCCCCATAATATTGATGATTGTTTGTACGCAACGAGTTCGTTCTTCGCGATCTTCAATAGTTTGAGCAAAAGCAACCATTTGTTGTATATTACGCCCATATTCAGGCATTATTAGTTTTCCCTGTAATGTTGGATATTCCATTTTCTAATTTTTTATTTGATATATTGCAAAAGTAACTATTTTTTTTCAGAAAAGTGCATTATCGGTGTATTAAGGAAGTATTATTGTAAATATAAAACAAATATTAAAAATGTAGTATTCTGATAATGAACAAATAAACTTATAACACATCTGACAAACAACTTTTCAAAAAATACAATTAGAGCCTTCGGGTAACTCCTTCGGTTGGAACACTTTCGTGTTTGTATTTATTCACCGATGTTACTACGAAAGTACAATTCCCTTTAAATTTGTGGTTTAAATCACGTAAATCAATACAATTTTCTGTTGTTCTGACAAGTATATTGGCAGGGTTATTTAAATCACCCACATTTTTCCCATTAAATACATAAACCACATAATATGCTGTTTGGCAACCTCCTTCTTCATTTACTTCATCCCAAATTAAATATGCATCTTTTCCATCTTTTACTATCCTAATATTCTGAGGTTGAGCAGATGCTTCACCAGCAATATTTCTATTAATCGGACACAAAGCTGGATATTTGTAGAAATTATTTTGAAGACTATCGTTTAATCCCAGTTTGTTTTTTACAAACTGTTTTGCGCTGAAATAAACTGCTCCATCAACTTGAGGATATAATTTATTCATATTCAGTTGCCGAACAACTTCATTTCCATTTCGCCATGCAGAATTGGCATCCGGCGATCCCAATTGTGAGTTATACAAACCAATATATAGATTCTTTCCAACCGAATTTTCACTCCACCATTTTACCAATACCTCATAATCTGCCCGTTTTTTGCCAATTTCCCAATAAAGTTGTGGTACAACATAGTCAATTGTACCATCATTCAACCATTTTAGAATATCAGCATATAAATCGTCATAGTTTTGAACTCCGGCTTCAGTAGCCGAACCACGCGGATCAACACTATTGTTGCGCCAAACTCCAAAAGGTGAAATTCCAAATTCGACCCATGGTTTTATGCTTTTAATTGTTTGTTGAAGTTCGGCTATTACAAGATTTACGTTATTGCGTCGCCAATCATCTTTCTGATTCGGAGCAAAACCCCGTGGAAATTTCCTGAAAGTTACTTCGTCAGGAAATTCCTCATTAGCAACACGATAAGGATAGAAGTAATCATCAAAATGCACAGCATCAACATCGTATCGTTCCACAACATCTTCTACCACCCGATTTAAAAACTCACGTGTTTCATCCAATCCGGGTTCAAAATAATACTTATCACCATATTTTACAAAAAGATCTTTATTCTTATAATACAAATGATTTTTGTTCAAAACACTTAAACTTTCAGAGTTTGTGACACGGTATGGATTTAACCAAACATGTACATCAATACATCGTTTGTGAGCTTCCTCAATTATAAATTGAAGCGGATCGTAATATGGATTCGGTTTAACTCCTTGTTTACCAGTCAACCAATGCGACCAGGGCTCCAATGCGGAAGGATAAAATGCATCAGCTGTGGGTCTTATTTGAATTACGATTGTATTCATATTATTTTTCACCAAGTCGTCCAAGAGTTTTCGCATCTCAACACGCTGAGCTTTCGAAGTTAGATTTCGTTGACTTGGCCAGTCAATATTTGCAACTGTTGCAATCCACACAGCTCGCATTTCACGTTTCTTTTGTTGAGCCGAAAGGCTTGATATTATATTGATAATAAGCAATAAAGCAAGTAATCTTTTCATTTTTAAACTATAATTATTTTTGTATTTTTTATCAATGGACTTTATATTATTTTTTCTATTTATACAAATAGTACTGTTTCGACATTTTCAGATAATTTGCCACATCTTTGTTCCAATAGTTTATTATATCGGCAAACTGATGATTTTTGGAGAATTGCAATCTGATTTGATCGGTACCACAAACTTTATCGAACATATCAAATCTGGTTTTATTGGCATTATCAAAAACAGCTTTTTCGGGATATAGTCTATTCAACATTTCGATTATATAAAACTGAATCTCAGATAAGTTTACCTTATTATAGTCTAAAATATGAATTTGAACACCTTCACAATTTTCATCTTTGAAAGTTGCATAAAAAGGTTTGAAAAAGATGGGACGAAAATTTATACCTTCCAATTTAAAACTATTCAAAGCTAATGCCAATGTGTCTGCTTTTATCCATGGTGCGCCGATTATCTGAAAGGGCAGCGTGTAACCAACTCCTATAGAAACGTAACCTAATTCACCTAAAATTCCTGTTGTAGGATAAAAAATTGCAGAGTGTTTATGAGGAATATGAGGTGATGCAACAACCCATTCTAAACCTGTATCTTCCCATGTCATTTTTCGATGCCAATTCTTCATTTTTATCACAGTCAGTTTGCATTTTTTTTGCAACATACTTTCTTCATTTAACATTAAAGCCAATTCACCACATGTTTGACCATAAATATATGGTATTTTAAACTGACTAACAAATGAAATAAACGGTTCTTCTGTCAGATTACCTTCTATTTTTTTTCCACCAAGTGGATTTGGGCGATCGAGCACCACAAATTCAATATTATTTTCGGCAGCTGCTTCCATTGATAAACCCAATGTACTGATAAAAGTAAATGAACGGCATCCAATATCCTGAATATCATATACTAAAACATCAATTCCACTTAACATTTCTTTAGTAGCTTTTCGGGTTTTTCCATAAAGCGAAAAAACTGGAAGTCCGGTTTTAGAATCAGTAACATTATCAACCTTATCACCGGCATGTGCATTTCCGCGTACGCCATGTTCGGGTCCAAATAAAGCAACAAGTTTCAAATTTTTCGCTTCAAATAAAATATCCACAGTTGATTTAAGATGACTGTCCACACCGGTTGGATTGGTAATTAATCCGATTCTTTTTCCTTCGAGTATTTTGAAATTTTGGCTTTGCAGTACTTCAATTCCTGTTTTTGTCTGTTTCGCAGAAAGTTTGACAGAGCAAATAATGCAAAGTATTAATAGAATTTTATTCATAAAAGAGTTGTGAATTCCAATTTTTATAACAAAAATTTATCTTACAAAATTAGTAAAAAAAAATCAACTGAAGCATTGATAAAATTATTTTTCAAGAACTTTTGAAATTGTACATTGTTTAAATATAAAATGTTTAACTTTGTAGAATTAAAAATCAAACACAAATAAGATGAATAAACAACTGACAATTGCATTGGTAGCACATGATAAACGCAAATCCGATATGGTAGAATGGGCTATTTTTAACGCTGAAATGCTATCAAAACATAAATTAATTTGTACCGGAACAACAGGAAGTTTAATTCAAAAGGCAATGGATGATAAAGGTGTGGAAGTAGATATTACTTGTATGAATTCGGGACCAATGGGTGGTGACGCTGAAATTGCAGCCCTGGTTGTTCGTAAGCAGGTTAATCTGGCAATTTTTTTAATTGATGACCTTAACCCACAACCCCATGAGGCTGATATTCAAATGTTGCTTCGCCAGTGCAGGGTACACAATGTGCCAATTGCTTGTAATCGTTACAGTGCTGATCTTATGATAACCAGCACTTTGTGGGATAAGGATGATTATATACCCAGAGAACCGCGATATATAAATTTTAATCGCTAATAAATTTCAAAATTAATATTTTAAAACACGTCTTAAACCAAGATGTGTTTTTTTATCTGTTATAAAATCGTAGCACAGAAAAAAAAGATTTAAAGTGCTTTTTTTAAGCCATTTTAATATATAATTTTATTGTTTTTTACGTTTGTAGTATTGAATAATAATGTGTATTTTTGGAAAATTTTTTTTCACTTCATTTTTTTATTAATGAAACTATTTCTTTTAACTATACTTTTTGCAGTAATAATAGGAGTTTCAATCCCAATTGAGTTATTAGCTGCAGATACAAATCCTTTGATTACAGAACTTAAAGTATTTGATAATGATTCGATATTCCGTTATTTATATTTGTATGATAATCTTGGAAATAAGGTCTTAGAGACTAAATATTACAGCCAGAATACAGATTGGATTCGCAAAACGCAAAATGAATGGATTTACGATGGTACTAAATGTGTAACTCAACGCGAAAGAATTTGGAAAAACGGATGGGTTGTTTCATATCAAATAAATTATGAGTATACAGATAATCAGCTGGTTACTGAAACTCATAATGTATTTGAAACTGGCATTTCTACAGCGCAGCGAAAAATCAATTTTGAGTACAATTCTACTTTATTGAAATCAAAATCGGAGTATTATTGGGTAAATAATGCATGGTCGCTTTCCGAAGTTAATGATTTTAGATACCTTGCAAATGGAAAAACTGACTCAATAAAAACTACAGTTTATAAATCAGGTGCTATTTCAGAACAATTACTTTCAGTTTTTTCATATAACGCTGATGGGAAAATTAACTCTCAAGTGGTAAAATCAAAAAGTAATAGCGTGAATCCTAATGAATGGACAAATTATCAATTGATTAATTGGTATTACAAACCAATCAGTTCACTACTAATTTCTCAAAGAAGCAAGAAATGGAATACAGAAACGTTGAAATGGGAATATACACATAAAATTGATTATCAATACAATGGAAACAACAATCTAATATCAGAAACCTATCAACGCTGGAAAACTATGTTCTGGCAAAATGATAGTCGTTATGATTATGACTATGATACTAGTGCAAAGCAATTACACAAAATGCTTTCGATGCCGATTTACAATAAATGGAGAAACACAATATCCATTAATTACTCTAATTTTACTGACAATAAGGCAAACTTAATGGAGTCAAAGTATAATTTCTGGGGTGGCAATACAAATGAATTAACAAATTCAAATATTCCATTTCTGTTCAATAATGAAGCTACCATATTGAAAGCAAAAAAGATAGAAATCAGCTATTTAACCATTGTTGATACTGGAGTTCCAACTTTTGAATTTACAAAATCGATACAACAAATACCAGTTTATCCAAATCCATCAAATGGAGTTTTTTACATTAATACACAGCAATTTAATATACAATTATGGTCAATATCCGATTTAAGCGGACGTACTTTAAAAATTGATAATAACCAATTCAACTCTGGCGTAATAGATTTGACCGACTTACCAAAAGGAATATATATTCTTCGGGCAATTACCAAAGATGTACATTTAACACAAAAACTCATAAAGGAATAACACTCGATATATAATTTAATTATTGTATTGTGGAATGTCGTGCTTTGTAATATACAAAATTTAAATAATATACAACTCAGATAATCAGAATATTAAAACAATATGAAAAAAAACAAACTTATAGTTCTTATGACTTCACTTTCGGTAGCGGCCAGTGTAATGGCAGGAAATCCATTTTTCGAAACTTACAAAACACCTCATCAAACAATACCATTCAACGAAATAAAAACAGAGCATTACTTTCCGGCTTTTGAAGAAGCTATGAAGCAACATACAATTGAAGTTGATGCAATTATTAACAACTCTGCAACTCCAACTTTTGAGAACACTATTGTTGCTCTTGAACGATCGGGAGCTTTGTTGAATAAAGTAAGTTCACCATTTTACAACTTATTAGGTTCAGAAACCAATGATGAATTACAGGCAATAGCAGAAAAATTATCTCCGATAATGACCGAACATTCAAATACTATCCGCCTGAATGAAAAGCTATTTGAACGCGTAAAAGCAGTTAATGATCAAAAAGATAAATTGAAACTTACAGCAGAGCAAAAAATGCTATTAAAAGAAACCTATGATGGTTTTGCTAACAATGGTGCCAATTTGTCGAAAGCTGATAAAGAAATTTATCGTGAATTATCAAAGGAATTAAGTATGCTTACCCTTCAATTTGGACAAAATGTACTTAAAGAAACCAACAAATATAGTTTGCTGATTAGTGATAAAAAATTATTGACGGGATTGCCTACAGATGTGCTTGATTTGCTTGCCGCTAATGCAAAAAAAGCTGGTAAAGAAGGTTGGATACTGAATTTAAAAACTACAACGGTTGTGCCATTCATGAAATATGCCGACAACAGAGATCTACGCAGAGAATTATATATGGCCAACTCAACAAAATGTATGGTTGGTGGCGAATTTGATAATCGCGAAAATGTGAGAAAAATTGCAAATACACGTTTAAAAATAGCCAACTTGCTCGGACACAAATCTTATGCAGATGATGAATTGGTGAACAGAATGGCAGAGAACAAAAAAAACGTGTACGATTTACTCGACAAGCTACTTGTTGCATATAAACCTACTGCCGAAAAAGAGTATGATGATTTACAGGACTATGCAAATAAAAATGGTGCATATTTCAAAATTCAGCCATGGGATTGGTCGTATTATTCCGAAAAACTAAAAGATGAAAAATATGCTGTGAACGATGAAATGACAAAACCATATTTTGAATTAGAAAATGTAAAAAAAGGTGTATTTGGTTTAGCAACACGGTTGTATGGAATCAGATTTACTAAAAATGAAAAAATACCTGTCTATCATCCAGAAGTTGATGCTTATGATGTAACAGATGAAAAAGGAAAATTCCTTGCCGTTTTATATACAGATTTCCATCCACGCGATGGGAAACGTTCAGGTGCATGGATGAGTGAATTCAAAGGACAAAAAATGGATGGAAAAGTAGATAGTCGTCCTCAAATTACTTTGGTAATGAACTTTACCCGACCAACTGAAACTAAACCGGCGCTTCTCACATTTGACGAGGTAACAACATTTTTGCACGAATTTGGACACTCATTGCATGGGATGCTTACCAAATGTACTTACGAGTCATTATCGGGAACCAATGTTTATCGTGATTTTGTAGAATTACCATCTCAAATAATGGAAAACTGGGGTTCAGAAAAAGAATTTCTTGATGGGTTTGCTACACATTTTCAAACCGGCGAAAAAATTCCAGCGGAATTAATTAAGAAAATTAAAGCATCAGAAAATTTCAACAATGCTAATTTCTGCTTACGACAATTGAGTTTTGGGTATTTGGATATGGCTTGGCATTCAATCGAAAAACCATTTGATGGAGATGTAATTACTTATGAAAAACAAGCAATGGCATCTACGCAAATTCTTCCTAGTCAACCAAATACTGCCATGAGCCCAACTTTCAACCACATTTTCTCGGGTGGTTATGCAGCAGGTTATTATAGTTACAAATGGGCAGAAGTTCTTGATGCAGATGCTTATTCGGTATTCACAAAAAATGGTATTTTTGATAAAAAAACAGCTGATTCTTTCCGTCAAAATATTCTTGTGAAAGGAGGAACAGAGCATCCTATGACACTTTACAAACGTTTTAGGGGACAAGAACCTACTATCGATGCTTTGTTAATACGAAACGGTATTAAATAAAATACGTTTTGATAATTTACAGTCCGTAAATGAGTTAGATTATTCTTAACTCCATAGTACAAAAAAATAAAATTCAATAAGACTCTTTATGAAAAAAAGTATAATCTTTATGTTACTAATTACTGGTTTTATTAGTTCATGCAATAGAACTCCAAAGTATTCATCTTTTGATGATTATCCTGTATACGAAGGTTCTGATTTGGAATTAATTTATTCGCCACAATCTTCAAGTTTCAGGGTTTGGGCACCTACGGCATCTGAAGTAAAACTTCTACTTTATGATAATGGAAATGAAGGTGGTGCATATAAAAACACGAACATGAATCGTTCGGATGATGGAACATGGGAACTTGAAATAAAAGAGAATCTAAAAGGAAAATTCTATACTTTTCAGATACGAATTGGTGAAAAATGGCTCGATGAAACACCAGGAATGTGGGTGAAAGCAACTGGAGTTAACGGTAAACGTGCTGCAATCATTGATTTTGCGGAAACAAATCCTGATGGCTGGGAAAATGATGTTCATCCACCATTGAAAAATTATACTGATATTATGCTTTACGAAGTTCATGTACGTGATTTTTCAATTTCGCCAACTTCGGGAATGAAAAACAAAGGTAAATTTTTAGCATTTACTGAACGTGGAACCAAAAATGCAGCAGGTGAATCAACCGGGATTGATCATCTTAAAGAGCTTGGAGTTACACATGTACATTTATTACCATCATTTGATTTTGCATCAATAGATGAGACAAAATTAAATGAAAACAAATATAATTGGGGCTACGACCCGGTAAATTATAATGTTCCTGAAGGAAGTTATTCTACCGATCCCTACAATCCGGTGACGCGCATAAAAGAATTTAAACAAATGGTTCAATCACTACACCAGTCAGGTATAAGGGTTATAATGGATGTAGTATATAATCATACGGCCGCAGCTAAAGATTCACATTTAAATCTTTTGGTTCCGGATTATTTTTACCGTATGAATGCCGATAGTACATGGTCAAATGCTTCGGGATGTGGAAATGAAACTGCGTCAGAACGTGCCATGATGCGTAAATTTATTGTTGAATCGGTTGTTTATTGGGCTACAGAATATCATGTAGATGGTTTCCGTTTCGATTTGATGGGAATTCATGATATTGAAACGATGAACGAAGTTCGTGCGGCGTTAGATAAAATTGATCCTTCAGTATTTGTATATGGAGAAGGATGGACTGCTGCCAATTCTCCACTACCAGAGGAAAAACGTGCAATAAAGAAAAATGCGAAACAGCTCGAAAATATTGCAGTTTTCAGCGATGATATTCGCGATGCACTAAAAGGAAGTTGGATGCATTCCGAAATTCCGGGATTTGTATCAGGAATTGATAGTTTGGAAGAAAGTGTAAAATTTGGCGTTGTTGGTGCAACTCAGCATCCGCAAGTTGATTATACTAAATTGATTTATTCAAAATCATCTTATGTAAATAACCCTACTCAAATTATCAATTATGTTTCGTGTCACGACGATATGTGTTTAGTTGATAAATTGAATGAAGCAAAACCACTTGATGCTACTCCTGAAGAATTAATTCGTTTTAATAAATTGGCTCAAACAGTAGTATTTACATCTCAAGGAGTGCCATTTTTATATGCTGGTGAAGAACTTTACCGCAATAAAAAAGGAATTCATAACACCTATCAATCGCCAGATTCCATCAATCAGATTGACTGGAATTTCAAAACAATAAACAAAGACATCTTTACATATTATAAAAGCTTGATTTCATTGCGTAAAAATCATGCAGCTTTCCGAATTCCGACTCAGGAAATGTTACAACAACATTTAAAATTTCTCAACTTTCTTGTTCCTAATACTGTTGGGTTTACCCTTACAGATCACGTAAATGGCGAAACATGGAAAGATATTTTAGTACTTTATAATGGCAACAGGAAGCCTGTAAAAGTTAGTATTCCAATGGGTGAGTGGAATGTTGTTTGTCATGATGGGCAAATCAACCTTAGTGGATTTGTACAGGTGAAGGACAGTATTTTTACAATTGCACCTTCATCTGCTAGTATTTTATATACAAAATAACAATTGAATGTTGAATTGAGGCGTTCCAATCAAGTAATTTACAAATTTACAAATATGTCAGAAGAAAAAAAAATGGATTTGCCTGAAAATGCATATCGTGAATTAAAAGAAGGTGAAGAATACAAACCAGTCATGCCATCGGAAGGTAAATTTCCTGAGGTTACTGTATGGTCACTAGGAATGGGTCTTTTGATGGCTGTTATTTTTTCTGCAGCAGCAGCATATTCAGGTTTAAAAATCGGACAAGTATTCGAAGCAGCCATACCAATTTCAATAATTGCTGTTGGTGCATCGGCAGCTATGCGTAAAAAAAACTCATTAGGACAGAATGTAATTATTCAATCTATTGGTGCATCTTCAGGTGTAATAGTAGCTGGTGCAGTGTTTACTATCCCGGGACTTTATATTCTTCAAGCAAAATATCCCGAAATACAAATAGATTTTTGGCAAATATTTTTCGCCTCTTTACTGGGTGGTTTCCTTGGAATTTTATTTTTAATTCCTTTTCGAAAATACTTTGTGAAAGACATGCATGGAAAACTGCCTTTTCCGGAAGCAACTGCAACAACTGAAATTTTAATGACTGGGGAAAAAGGTGGTAATCAGGCAAAACTGTTGATTGTAAGTGGAATTATTGGTGGATTATTTGATTTCTGCTTTTCAGCATTTAAACTCTGGAGCGAAGAGATCACTTCTCGAATTATTCCAATTGGAGAAATGATGGCCGATAAAGTAAAAATGGTATTCAAATTCAATGTCAGTGCTCTTATTTTTAGTTTCGGCTATTTAGTTGGACTTCGTTATGCACTAATCATAACTGTTGGTTCATTATTGTCATGGCTTGTACTTATTCCATTAGTTAATGAGATTGGAGCACTTTCTGCTACATTGGGTGGTGGAATTAATCCTTTTGCAGCAATGTCGGCCGAACAAATTTTTAAACTTTATGTTCGCCCAATTGGAATTGGAGCAATTGCAATGGCTGGTATAATTGGAATTATTAAGTCGTCTGGGGTAATTGGTAGTGCCTTTAAACTTGCGTTTGGTATTGGTGGAAAAACTCATTCGGAAGTAAAAGTAGAAAGGACTCAAAAGGATTTGAAAATGTCGTTTGTAATGTTACTACTTTTCCTAACAATAGTTGCTGTATTTATTTTCTTGATTATTGGAGTTAAAATTACCTTAATGCAAGCTGTAGTTGCATTAATCACAATTCTGGTAATATCATTTCTTTTTACTACAGTTGCTGCCAATGCAATTGCCATTGTTGGCTCTAACCCAGTTTCGGGAATGACATTGATGACACTTATACTTTCATCAGTTATACTTGTTTCTGTTGGTTTAAAAGGTTGGCAGGGAATGGTTAGTGCTTTAATTATTGGTGGAATAGTATGTACTGCATTGTCAATGGCCGGTGGTTTTATCACTGACTTGAAAGTAGGTTATTGGCTTGGAACAACTCCTGTAAAACAGCAGACATATAAATTTTTAGGAACACTTGTATCAGCTGCAACTGTAGGAGTCGTTATTTTTATATTAAATCAGGCTTATGGCTTTGTGCAAACTCCAGAGCATCCGCAACCAATGACAGCACCTCAGGCAAATGCCATGGCGGCTATTATTGAACCACTTATGTCAGGTACAGGAGTTAGTTGGGTACTATTGGGAATTGGTGCTGTTATTTCTATTTTAATTAATTGGTTGAAAATATCTCCGCTTGCTTTTGCGCTTGGTATGTTTATTCCACTTCCATTAAATACTCCACTTGTGGTTGGAGGTTTATTAAATCATTGGTTTTCAAAAAGCACTAAGAACGAAAAGCTTAACAATGCACGTTTACAACGGGGTATACTTATATCCTCAGGTTTTATTGCCGGAGCTGCATTATTTGGTGTTGTTGGTGCATTTGTTATTTTCTTTACAGGCGATGGTGAAGCCATGAACTTGAATGTATGGAAAAATCCTGAAGGTAATGGAGCACAAATAACTGCATTAGTGGCATTTTTAGGATTGTTGGCTTACTTTGTTTGGGAATCATTCAAAGCAAAAGAAGAAGATTAAAAAAATATTTTCGGATTAAATGCACAAAAAAGAGTTTCTCCCAATTATGGAAGAAACTCTTTTTTTGTGCGCAAAATGGGATTCGAACCCACACACCGTAACCGGCACTACCCCCTCAAAGTAGCATGTCTACCAATTTCACCATTTGCGCTGGTATTTTTTTAATCATAAACTACTAACTGCAACTATTTATAAAACTGTAAAACAAATTGATTTTAAATACTCAAAAAAAATAGAAAAATCAAATTTTTTATTTTCAAAAATTCATTTTGTTTAATCAAAAAAAAACATTGTTAGTTTATTATTTCGTGCTACAAAGATAGAATAATGTAATTACAGTACAAAGACTTCAACGCAAATTTTCAATATTAATTTGAAGAATCTGGTATTAAACATATTTATTGTACTGTAATTTAAACATTTACTGTTATATTTTATTGCATATTGAGTTTAAGTTTGGTATAGAGTACAAAAACCAAACACCTGCTACTCTATTGAATATATGGCGTTTAAGTAGTTTCTATAGAGTTGGAAATACACGAACAATAGCCGTGTTTACCATTAAGTATCTGCGCTCTTTCGGTTTTGAAGTGGAAAACGAACTATTTGCCAATCATTCATGGTATTTCCGCAATGCACTTGTCAGAGCAAATCATAACGACTATCTAAATCAAATTTTCTCAACAAACGAATATCTCATGCGTTTCTTTGGCAATTTGTTGCTCGACGAAAATAATGAATTAAAAAACAGACATTTAAGAGTAGAGGCAATCAGCGAAGTAGCCAATGAGTTAGATATGACTTTAATCAGTAATTCAGGTGGTCAGAAAGCCGAAATTGGTGGTCAGAAAAAGTGGTCAGATTGATCGAATTAATTGTCAAAAAGCCTAATATTACACGAAAAGAGTTGTCTGATGCTTTAAAAATCAATCCTTCAGCCGTTCAAAAACATATAGATAAATTGAAAAGTGATGGTATCATTTTTCGCGAAGGCTCGGATAAAAAAGGAGTTTGGAAAGTGACAACCAAAGGAAGCACCAATGAATATGTCTAGTGTACATGGAACTCTGAATAAGCAAATTTTCACAATAACGCGTATGTTTTTTATACTCTCAAATTTTACACTAAACAAGCTAAGAAGCAAAAATCACATAGTCTAAATTATCAAATCGCACTGGCGTCAATAAAGGAAAAATTTCACAAATAGAAACTGGTTTGACAAGCTCAAATGTACATTTTACCTGACAGTTAATATATTAGGTTTGCAAACAAAAATAGCAAAGTCAATTACTTTATAAAAATCAATTTCTTAGTAATAAAATATTTAAATGCCCAATCAAATTAATGGTTGGGCATTTTTTGCGACATATATAGGCAAAAAGTTCAATCTCTACAATGAATATAATGTAATACCATATGAATATATAATTGTTTATTTTCTTGCCATAACAGTATACTATTAGTGGGTTAATTAATTGATTTACAAACTATTAATCAATAGTATACTGTAATATACTGTTATTTTCTAAATTAAATGCCTGCTATTCTATTGAATAACAGGCATTTAAATTGAGTTTGTGGAGCTGGAGGGAGTCGAACCCTCGTCCAAACAAGGAAATAATATGCTTT
>JBMOHG010000030.1:0-15981 GCA_049317965.1 Paludibacter sp. | reverse complement strand
AACTGCTGTTTATGAATCGGAATATGTCCGTCATGTTCGTTTCGAAACGCCAATGGTAATAAAAGTAGATGGCAGGAAAAATATGGGTGTGGTGTTGAAGCCGGAAGTTCTTTAAATTTATCAATAAAAAAAAAATAGGAATTCATCAATCTTATTCTTAAGTCACTTTTTCTTAAAGGAGTAGGACCATGGATTTTTTAGATTTGCTTCTTTTTCATCTGGTTTTTTTAGAAATCAATACGTTTATGAAAATTTGAAATTCACTAACATTATCTTTAAAACTCTTTTGGGTTATTGCACATTTCATAATAACTTGGTCTTGCAACCACTTTTTGAGATTTGAAACTTTTTAAATTAAATTATATGTTAAAAAACCATCCGAAAGGACTTTTAGTCGCATTTTTCACCAACATGGGCGAGCGTTTTGGCTTCTACACCATGATGGCAATTTTAGTATTGTTTTTACAAGTAAAGTATGGGCTCTCAGAGGAGGTAGCCGGAGACTATTACAGCTGGTTTTATTTTGCAATTTATGCGTTGGCACTGGTTGGCGGTATGTTGGCCGACTGGAAAAAGCAATACAAACTCATTATTTTATTGGGTCAAATAATTATGTTTGTAGGTTATGTAACCATTGCCATGCCCGGCATGTCGTTATATGGTTCTTTGGCTGCATTATTAATTATTTCGTTGGGTAACGGTTTTTTCAAAGGAAACTTACAAGCTGTGGTTGGTCAACTTTATGACGATGAAAAATACTCCAAATATCGCGATTCTGCATTTATGATTTTCTATATGGGAATTAATGTTGGAGCATTTTTTGCTCCGTTTGTGGCTACCGGCATTCGTAATTGGTGGCTCAAAACCAACGGATTCTTGCACGATGGTAGTTTGCCTTCACTTTGTCATCAAATGCTGAACGGAACTTTGACTGATACTGCTCAATTTCAACAATTAGCAAATAATGCGGTCATCAGCAAAATGCCGGTAACCGATTTGAATGCATTTGCACAACAATATATTGACGTTTTTGCTCGAGGCTACAACTGGGCTTTTGCAATTGCTGCAGGTGCTATGATACTATCGTTGTTGGTATATATTGCATTCAACAAAGCATTACCAGGAAAATCTGCTACAAAAGTGGAAGTAAAAAAGGTTGCCGATGAAAATACAGAAAAAGCAACCGGAAATGATTTTGCTTTAGTAATTTCGCTATTATTAATGGGTGTCACAGCATTTTTATTACAATTGATTCCGGGACTCGATTACAAATTTGGGCTCGCAATTGGTTTATTTGTTGCTTTTGTATCGTATATATTTCAAATTTCAACCAAGGAAGAACGCCCACGTGTAACTTCACTCATTCTGGTTTTTGTTGTAGTGATATTCTTTTGGATGTCTTTCCACCAGAATGGCTTGACGCTCACTTTTTTTGCTCGTGATTATATTGCCAAAGAAGTGGGTCCGCTTACCAATTTATTCTTTAATCTTAATTCGATCCTGAGTGTAATTGCTACAATTGCCGGACTTATATTGCTTTTTAAAAGTAAAGCAAAATTGCAAAGTAGGTTGTTGGGTGGTGCTTTGACCATTATCGCCGGGGCTTTATGTTACTATTTCGTTGGAACTTATGCCGAAAGCAACCCAATTGCACCTGAAGTTTTCCAATCATTCAACCCCCTATTTATTGTAGCACTTACACCTGTAGTAATGGGATTTTTCAGCTATCTCAACAACAAAAACATGGAACCATCAACACCAAAGAAAATTGGAATTGGAATGATTTTGGCCAGTTTGGGATTTGTAGTAGTTTTAATTGCATCACTCAAAGTTGTATCACCGTATTTATTAGATGGGGCAGCAACTCCTGATGCTTCAAGAGTTTCGCCATATTGGCTTATGAGTAGTTATCTAATTTTAACTGTTGCTGAACTATTTTTGAGTCCTATGGGATTGTCATTCGTTTCAAAGGTTGCTCCTCCCCGCTTTCAGGGCTTGATGCAAGGCGGTTGGTTATTGGCTACCGCAGTTGGAAACAAGCTTTTATTTATTGGTAGTTTGTTGTGGGGACGTATCGACCTTTATCTATTATGGGGCGTATTTTTTGTATGTTGTATTTTATCTGCCATGTTTATTTTTACCATGATGAAAAGACTTGAAAGAGTGACGGGAAAATAAGTTTCTTTAATAAATTTACAACTCAGTATTATAATTTATTGCCACCCCAAAAAAAAGGTGGCAATATTTTTTGAATGAGATATATCAATGTTCATAAGAAGCAACATTAGATTTACTTAAAGATAAAAAAATGTATGAAGTTGAAAATTCGGGTAGAAAATGAAATTACGGGACATAAAAAACCGCATTGCCGTTAGTTGAGAAAACTCCTATATATAGGATTTGAGGTGTTGGTTTTCGTTGTAATCTGCCGTCCATATAGGATACCCGAAGGCGCAGCCCGCCATTAAAAACCAGACATATCTCGTTTAATATTTTTAAACGTTGAGTTTTCCAATCTCAGAACAATGCGGTTAATTTTATTACTGCAAATATAATATATTTTTTGGATTTAAATTAGTTTACACCAAACTAATTGTGTTAATATTGCCACTTAATACCATTATTTAACATTAGTGACACCATCTTATCGGGCTCAAAAAAAAACATAAGATATTATTTCGTTATGTAAAAGAAATTATCTACTTTTGCGGAGCTATTTAAATATTCAATTAACAAATAGAAATAAATTAAGATAATCTTATGTCGAAAAAAGAGGTTAAGAAGCACGATGAATTAGAGAATGTAGAGAATGTTTTGACTGCTTCAGAAGCATTTATTGAAAAATACCAAAAGCAAATAATTTCAGGAGTTGGTATAGTAGTATTAGTTGTTTTGGCAGCATTGTCAATACATAATTTTTACTTAGAGCCACGCGAAATTGCAGCTCAGAATGAAATGTATAAAGCTCAGGCTTTTTTTGCCACTGATTCATTTCGTGTTGCACTTGAAGGAAAAGAACCTGAATCAATAGGATTTAAAGAAATTGTTTCCGAATACAGTATTACTGAATCTGGAAATCTTGCTGCTGCTTATGCAGGAATTTGCTATTTCAAACTAGGTCAGTACGAAAATGCAATTAAATATTTGTCTCAATTTGAAGGAGATGATACTTATTTTACCGCCACTGTTTTCGGATTAATTGGTGACTGTTATGTAGAACTTAACGAAACATCAAAAGCTTTGGATTTCTTTGAAAAAGCTTCTGACATGGATAATACAGTTTTAAGTCCTGTTTATTTAAAAAAATCAGGCTTAGTATTTGAAACACTCAATCAACCTGAAAAGGCTGAAAAGATGTATACTAATATCAAAGAGAAATATCCCAAAAGTACTGAAGCTGCTGATATTGACAAATACTTAGCACGCGTACAGAAATAATATTTATCATAATTAAGATAGAAAAAATAGCTACTTCAATAATAAGAAGTGGCTTTTTTTTTCAAATTTAAAGAGTCTTAAACTTTAGATGATTGAATCAGAAATACTTAATAATTCATTTAAATTTACGACAGTACCTTTACAAAATCAAGAAATTAAATATATGGCAACACAATATCAAAATTTATCGGATTACAATGCAGATTTAATGCCCGAAAAAAACATTGTAGTAAATCAACATTATGCAATTGCTGTGGCTGATTGGAACCCAAAAATAACACACACATTGCTCGATGGTGCTATTTCAGCACTTATCGAAAATGGCGTGCCTGCTTCGCAAATACAAGTGATTCACGTGCCAGGAACAGTGGAGTTGACTTATGCAGCAAAGAAATTAGCATATATTACAGCAGATAATAAAATCTCAAATGAAGCCGACAAATGTAAATATTCGGCAATTATTACATTAGGATGTGTAATTCAGGGAGATACACCACATTTCGATTATGTTTGTCAAAGTGTAACAACGGGTATTACAGAATTAAATTTATTGGAAAATGGATGTCCTGTAATTTTTGGAGTTCTCACTACCAATACCTTACAACAAGCTTTGGATCGTGCGGGTGGAATTCACGGAAATAAAGGAGTAGAAGCAGCCATAACAGCAATAAAAATGGCGAATATTGTTTGGTAGTTTAGTTTTTTAACCCTATCTTTGCACCGCATTTGAAAAGTTAATGGGTAGTTACCAAAGTGGCCAACTGGGGCTGACTGTAACTCAGCTGTCTTTCGACTTCGGAGGTTCGAATCCTTCACTGCCCACAACAAATTTGAAAATTTGAAGATTCATTTTCAAATTTTCAAATCATAAAATTTTCAAATTAATTTTGCGAAAGTAGCTCAGTCGATAGAGCATTAGCCTTCCAAGCTGAGGGTCGCGGGTTTGAGTCCCGTCTTTCGCTCTGATAAAAGAGATTCTAACAGAAGTTAGAATCTCTTTTATTTTTCACAAAAACCCATTACCAATTAATTCAAAAAAAAGGTGTTTTGGAATTCCATTATTTATGTTAGAATCTCATTGTAAAAAAAACTTTAAAAATTGAGTTTGGACTCTGAAATTTTACTTTGAAGTTCCACTATTGGATGGTTTAAACAATCTTAATTATTTAGAAAAAAAAAGCGAAACCCGCTCGTTTCGCTATAATATTTTTTTAAGCTAAAGACTGAACTTTTAAAAAAAATCGAAATTAACTTATAGTCCTAGAATTGATGCTCTCTGAAAAATTGGAGCGAAAGACGGGACTCGAACCCGCGACCCCGACCTTGGCAAGGTCGTGCTCTACCAACTGAGCTACTTTCGCAATAATAAAAGTATTAGTTTCACTAAACTAATAGTATTTTTTATTTTGAAGTGCAAAGATACTTCATTTTTAATAAAATACAAATAGTTGACAGGAAAAATTTCAGCAATTTTAGTACTATATTTATATTAATATAATATTCTCATAATCTAGCACTTACGTATTAAATGCATTCAAATATAGATTTTTAGAATAATCATACGTTTATTATAAGTGATATTTTGTAATTTTGCCTATAATAAAAAAAACTATGACGTGGAACAAATAAGTAAACAGAATAACAAAATACTTCAAAAAATCCAATCAAAATTTGTAAAAGCCATTAATGATTATCTATTGATTGATAATGATGACCATATTTTAATTGGACTTTCAGGAGGAAAAGATTCATTGGCATTGGTTGAATTACTTGGTGAACGTATGAAAATAATTGTACCACGTTTTAAACTTACTGCAGTACATATCTCAGTCGAAAATATTACTTATCAGTCAGATTTGAATTATTTAAAGTCTCATTGTGACCGCTTTGGAGTTCCTTTCATTCATTACAAAACTAGCTTTGATGATGATTCAGATACAAATAAATCTACCTGTTTTCTTTGTTCTTGGCACAGACGAAAAGCTTTATTTAAAGTTGCTGAAAAACTAAATTGCAATAAAATAGCTTTAGGACATCATTTAGATGATATTGCAGAAACATTGCTTATGAATTTAGTATTTCAGGGCTCATTTGGAAGTATGCCTCCAAAACTCAAAATGAACAAATTCGATATGACCATTATCCGCCCTTTGGCTTTAATCTCTGAAAATGAGATGAAAGAAATGGAACGGATACGGGGCTATAAAAGACAAATCAAGAACTGCCCTTACGAAAAAGACTCTTCGCGTCGTAATGCAAAAAATCTTGTGGCTGAGCTAGAGAAATTAAATCCAAATGTACGACAAAGTTTATGGGCAGCAATGGAAAATGTGAAAAAAGATTATCTGCCAAAAAGAAAAGTGCATAAAACCTAGTAGATAGAAAATGGCGGTCGCATTACTAATTAATAGAATCTTTAAGTTAAACCATATATAATTCTGGATTTATTCTGGATTTTATCATTTTTTGGATTGTTAATCACTATAAACACCTTTTTTTTCATATCTTTGCGAGCTAAATTATTTTATATATGAAAACTCGATCGTTATTAATACTCATTCTTTCGACTATAATTCTTTCCACGCCGAAATTATATGCCGTTCCCGCAACTCCCAATCCAATTACTATAAAACAATCGGATGGATCTGAAATCACATTTCGTTTACGGGGAGATGAATTTTTCAACTACAAAACCACATTAGATGGTTATACACTTATTCCAGATGAATCAGGCATATTAACTTATGCCCAATCTGATGATAATGGCAATTTGATAAGCACAAAAATTAAGGCCAGCAATATTGAGAAAAGAACGAATAAAGAAAAAAGATTTATTGAGAAACTTACTCCTAATCAGAGTTTTAATAAGATAAATTTGGGCAGACGCGCTATGCGTTCGGCCGAATCAAGTACACCACCTCAAAAAGCATATCCTCTCAGCGGAACACCAAAATCGTTGGTGATTTTAGTCAATTTCTCCGATTTAAATTTCGTAACTGCAAATCCTCAAACTGCATTTACCAATTTATTAAACGAAAAAGGTTATTCAACAAATTCAGGCACAGGATCGGCGCGCGACTATTTTAACGATAACTCTATGGGGGTTTTTAATCCGCAATTTGACGTAGTAGGGCCGTTTACATTACCAAATACACTTGATTATTATGGCACAAATAATGCTTCGGGTGGCGACACAAATCCTCGTCAAATGGTAATAGATGCATGTACTTTGGCTAATAATGAAGGCAGTGTGAACTTTGCACAATATGATACCGATGGTAATGGATTTGTTGACAATGTATTTATATATTATGCTGGATATAATGAAGCAGAAGGGGCAGCAAAAAACACAATTTGGCCTCATCGGTGGAGTTTAAGCAATTCTAATACAAGGTTTGACGGTGTATCTGTTACGGGTTACGCATGTACTTCAGAACTTCGTTCGAGTGCAGGTAAAAACATGTGTGGAATTGGTACATTTTGTCACGAGTTTGGACATGTTTTAGGATTACCCGATTATTATGCTACCAACGACAGTAAACATCAAACTTTATCATATTGGCATGTTATGGATGGAGGACCTTATTTGAATCAGGGACGAACTCCGCCTTCTTATTCGGCTTTCGACCGATTCTTTCTGGACTGGATGAAACCTACCGAAATTAAAGAAGCCGGTGATTATACTTTGACAAATTTAGGCACAACAAACAAAGCATATATTTTTACACAATATGGAAACCATAATTTAATTGGCTCAGCTCCTACTCCAGCAGAATTTTTCACATTAGAAAACAGGCAAAACACCGGTTGGGATTCCTATCTTTATGGGCATGGAATGTTGATTTCACACATTTACTTCAATGTTTCAACCTGGCAATCTAATGGACCAAATAACGATGCATTAGCAATGGGATATGATATTGTTGAGGCTGATGGTATTGCCGACAACGCAACACTTTCAAGTGATCCTTTTCCAGGTTCACGAAATATAAAGTTATATAATCCAACATTAAGAGATGGTACTGATATTCGGAAACCTATTTCAAATATTCAGGAAACAAGTGGCATAATAAGCTTTCACTTTGCTTCAAATATAGTTTTAACTCAAAACTTGTCCGACTTTAGTACTGTGCAAGGTTTCCCATCTCCACCACAGTCTATTACTGTTAGCGGAAGTAAAATGTCGAATAATCTGATTATTACTTTCAAAGAAGGATCTCATTACGAAATGAAAAAAGAGTCTGATCCGGAATCTGCTTGGGGAAAATCTATTTCGTTGGTTCCAACAAATTTAATAGTTGACAAAACAATAATTCAAATTAGATATAATCCTACTTTTCCTTCGTATAAACAAACTCATGGGGAAACAATTGTATTAAAATCAGGTACATCGGATTATTCTGATGTAATTATTAATGGACATTCTTCACGTAGGGTTTTTGTTGTACCACCAATAGCAAACCAAGCAGATGCTCTTACTTATGCAGGATTTGTAGCTAACTGGGAGTCTGTTTCAGATTCAATTGGGAAATTGGCGGCTGGATATTATTTAACCGTTTATAGTATTTCGGACGGTGAATCTAGTTTGACCGAAGGATTTGATAATGGTCTTACACCGCCAAATAATTGGTCACTTGCTGTTCAGGGCACTGTAACGTCTTCTCTTTATATAGGTGCAAAATTGCCTGCTCTGAAATTTGGAAATACCGGAGAATCTGTGGTAACAGAAAAATACGAACTTCCGGTTACAAAACTATCATTTTATGTACGCTCGATGGGTGGAAATAATAGCGGCTTTTTAGTTCAGGCTCAAAGCGACAATCTTAAATGGCAAAAAGTAGATAGTATACTTGTAACAGGTTCATTAAAAGAAACTAAAACATATACTTTCGACAATTCAAAAGGATATACAAGGTTTAGATTTATTTATTATTGTGGAACTGGCGGATTGACTTTTGACGATGTTTCAGTAAGTTTTTCTAAAAAAATTGCATATATTAAGAAAGAGAGTTGGTTAACACAAACTTATGATTCAATCTCTAATTTGCAACCTAGTACAGAATATATCTATAAAGTTAGAGCTAGTGATAAAAATAAAACGTATAATTACGAAAACATCACTGATTTTTCAAACATTATAAGTTCAAAAACCTTAGCCTATCCGTTGGAAAAACAATTGTTGGTAATTCCAGATGCCAATGGAAATGTAAAGGTTTTCTTTCCAACATTAGATGTTACGTTGTATGTTTATAATTTGTCCGGAAAATGCGTTAAAGTAATTGTTCCAACAAGTAATACAATAACAATTACAGATTTACCAAGAAGCCAATCATATATTTTTGAGGCCAATGGTAGAAAAGCTAAAATTGCTATATAATACAAGTAAATAAATTGAAATAATTTATTACTAACAATCTTAGAAAGAATAGTTTAAATCGAACCTTGAATATGTCAGGGTTCGATTTTTTATTTTGAAAAGGTTTTGAAAATACCGGATTTGAAAAATACGGGCATCTATTCAGATTATTTATTGGCATTAAAAGCGTATCTTTGTAGTCGAAAATAAACATACCACAATGAATTTCACCGAATTAAATCTCAATAGTCCGTTAATTAATGCGTTACAAGACCTCAATATAACGATTACCACAACCATACAGGAAAAAGCATATCCGGTAATTCTATCGGGACGCGATGTGGTAGGAATTGCCCAAACCGGCACAGGAAAAACCATTGCATATCTTTTACCGTGTCTACGTCAATGGAAATTTACTAAAGAGAAAAACCCTCAAATTCTGATTGTAGTACCTACACGTGAGTTGGTAGTACAAGTTGTAGAGCAGGTTGAAAAACTTACCAAATACATGCATGTGCGTGTAGTGGGTGTGTATGGTGGTGTAAATATGATCCGGCAAACGCCATTAATTGTAGCTGGTGTGGATGTATTGGTTGCAACACCGGGTAGATTGTTGGATTTTGCCCTTAATGGTTCGTTGAAATTGAAATCGATAAAACGCTTTGTAATCGACGAAGTAGATGAAATGTTGAATCTTGGTTTTCGTCCACAACTGATTCGTGTGATTGATTTACTGCCTGTAAAACGACAAAACTTAATGTTTTCGGCTACAATTTCAGAAGAATTGAAAGATTTAGTTCACGATTTTTTTGTAGAACCACTTGAAATTGAAGCAGCTCCTACAGGCACTCCTTTGGAAAATATTAAACAGATTGGCTTCAAAGTTCCCAACTTTTTCACCAAAGTGAATTTGCTTGAGTTTTTAATGAATAATAATCCTGAGTTTTCAAAAGTATTGGTATTTACCTCTACCAAAAAACTTGCCGATGCGCTGTATGAACAAATAGAACCAAAATTTGCAGATCAAATTGGATTAATTCACTCCAATAAGAGCCAGAATAACCGTTTTGAGGCTTTAAACAGTTTCAAAGATGGGAAAAACAGAATGTTAATCGCTACTGATATCGTGGCACGTGGTCTGGATATTTCGGATGTATCGCATGTAGTAAATTTCGATGTACCTGAAGTAGCCGAAAACTATATGCATCGTATTGGACGTACCGGTAGAGCCGATAAAAATGGAGTCTCCATCACCTTTATTACAAAAGCTGATTCAGAAATTCGTGCCAATATTGAAACTTTAATGAATAAAAAAATTCCGATGGTAAAAATGCCTGACGAAGTAGAGGTTTCAAAAGTGTTGATAGATGATGAACTACCACAAATAAAAATGAAAAACACCTTAGTATCCATACCAAAAAAGGAAGAAGGTGGTGCGGCATTTCACGAAAAAAAGGACAAAAACAAAAAAGTGAATATGAAAATCAGGCGTGCTGAATCTATGAAAATCAAGTACAAAAAGCCAAAAACCAGAGGACAAAAGAAAACAAAATAAACGCGTAATTCAATAAAAACATTATGGCTACAATAAATAAATCGGAACAATCGGCAACAAAAGCAAAAAGTAGTAGATTTGGCGCATTCATGATGAACCATAAAATGGTATTTTTCTTACTTATTACACTCATTGTGTTTGTATTATGGGCATTTGTTAAAATGTACATAATGAATAATCAATTTGAAAAGCAAACATCCGAATTGAAAACCCGGTATGAAAACAAAATTGATAGTTTAACTGCCCTAAAATTAGAGTTGACCTCCAAAACATTTGCCTGGGCCGTGAGAAGCGAATTAATCAGGGACAATAAAGAGCAGGTAAATCAATTTTTCACCGCCTTTATTAAAGAACCGGGAATAATAAAAGTTGAATTTGTAGATGCCATTACTTCAAGAATAACTCTTTCGACAGATAAAAAAGACGAAGGTATGGTATTTGAAGACCCAATTGCTTTGGTTACAGAAAAAGTGATTCATCTCCAAAACGATTCAATACTAACCATTTACAGTCCGGTAATGGGATTAAATAATAAACTTGGGTCTTTAATTATTAAGTATCAGAAATAGGGTTTTTATTTTTGTAAAACTAAAAACGGACTTACCAGTGTGGTGAGTCCGTTTTATATTATATTCAATTATATTACTACTAATTGAGCATACATTTTGTTCTAAAGCTATTTTTCACTCTCGTAATTGAGTTTTAAGTGCGAATAAATAAGATAAATTAAACTGTTAGTTATTTTAAATGTATGAGACTTAAAAGTCTGTATTTAATAAATACAATTTACACTTCTTCTTTAGAAATTTGGGGTGTTTAAGAATTTATCATTTAATTGGTTTCATCAAAAATGTAAATTCATAATCCTGATATTTAAGCTGATATTCCCATCGTGGCAATGCTCCCCAACTATTTACACAGCCCAATCCCATTTGTACTTTGTCGATACAAATATTTGTGAAGTTGGCTATTGGCACTTCTTGTGAATGTCGTTGATCTTTGAAATCGCCATCATCAAGTGAAGCTATTGTATAATTCAATGCAGAAATCGAAAACGGTGATTCAGCGATAAATTCTAATCCTTTACCAGCAATATTCTGCTGTTTCCACCAACGCACATCCGTTTTTGTTCCTGTTTCCTGAGGACGAACATAAGGATAGAACTGTTCTTTTACAGTCTGATTATAAATTCCCAGAAACTGTGAATTATTTCGGTCGATATAATTTTCAATAGGTCCACGTCCGTAAAACCGAATTTGCTCAAAAGATTTTGGCATTTGAAATTGCATACCAAAACGGAACAAGTTGGAAACTTTGGCTTCTTTATCAGTCACCATTTTTTGTGTAACCTTTACATCTCCTTCGCTGTTAATCAGATAGTTAATTAATAATTTCGCCGATACTTCTTTGATTTCGTACTCAGCTATGACTTCAATCAACTCATTTACTTTATTAGTTTGCAGACTCTTTAATGTCAGTGCAGGATCACGCCAAACTTTAAATTTCATTTGTAAATTTGCACCCATATCGTTATCGGTTGGAGCACGCCAAAAATTGGGACTCAATGCAGCATCGTTTGTCATTAATTCTACACCATCAACGCAGTACTTTTCAATAAAACCAGTCGTCTTGTTAAAATCAATCTGAAAATCAGCACCTATTATTACAGTACACTTCTGATTATTATTTTGTATTTCGGGCACTAGCGCTGCTGTGTTATTATCCGGTTGTACGTTTGATAACACAAGGGATTTTGGCGAATACGAACTGATAACCAACTGATTAGATGCAACTTTAAATCCTGCCGATAAAAGTTGTTCAGCTTTTTTAAGTTTGAATACCACATTAAGTAATAATTCTTTGTCTTTTGGTAAATCTGAAGCCGAATATGCCAATTTAATTTGTGATTTTTGATGTGCAGCAACTTTAATTTCGTTTACTACACCTGATTCAATTACCTCTCCATCGGCCATAATTTGCCATTCCATATACTGATTATCAAGATTTCGGAAGAAATTTTCGTTGTAAACTTCAACAATTCCTATTTTCAAATCTACCGGAGTAGTCCAAATATTTTGGTAGAAATATTGTACTTCATAAGCGTGTGGATTATAGTTGCGATCGGGGCTAATAAGTCCATTATTACAAAAATTTTGGTCTTCGCGACTATCGTATTTATTGTAATCACCGGCGTATCCATATACGTCAACACCATCTTTGGTCAGATGTTGTGCCTGATCTACAAAATCCCAAATAAAACCGCCCTGATAGTTAGGATTTGCCCGAGTTATATCCCAATACTCTTTGAAACCACCCATCGAACTACCCATAGCATGTGCATATTCGCACTGTATAAGTGGTTTAGCGGGGTTGTTTTTAGCATATTTTTCGCTTTTATCATAATCTAAATACATAGGGCAATAGATGTCGGTTGATTTTCCTATACCGGCTTGCTGATATTGTACCGGGCGACTTGGGTCTTCTTTTTTAATCCAATCGTAACAAGCATCGAAGTTTGGTCCCATGCCAGCTTCGTTGCCCAACGACCAAATAATAACCGAAGGATGATTGAAATTGCGTTGCACGTTTCGTTGATTACGTTGCAAATGTGCCAATGCGTAAGTTGCATTTTTCGCCAGCGTTTTATCACCATAACCCATTCCATGCGATTCAACGTTTGCCTCAGCCACCATATACAGACCATATTTATCGCACAAGTAATACCAATAACTATCATCAGGATAATGACAAGTACGTACGGCATTGATATTCAACTCTTTCATAATGCGAACATCCTTCTCCATTCGTTCGCGACTTACATAATATCCGGTTGCAGGATCCATTTCGTGACGATTAACACCTTTTATAAGAATAGGCTGTCCGTTAACTAATAATTGAGCATTTTTAATTTCCACTTTGCGGAAACCAACATTTTGTGTAATAACTTCGATTGTATTACCGGATTTATCCTTTAACGAAGCAAATAAGCGATATAAATAAGGCGATTCAGCTGACCATTTTTGAGGATTCGCCACATTAAAAACTGTTTTTCCAGTACCATTTTGCGTAGCAGAAGCAATTGTTTTATCACCATCTTTCAATTCATAATTAACTGAAAGTCCAGCAGCTGCCTTCGACAAAGTGGTATTTATTTCAAGAACTCCATCCTTGAAATTATTTACCAAATCGGGTGTAAAACGTAAATCGTCAATTTTCTGAGCATTGCGAGCCACCAAATAGCAATCGCGCGCAACACCTGACATACGGAAAAAATCCTGATCTTCGAGAAAAGTACCATCGCACCAACGAAATACCTGAAATGCAATCAAATTTTTACCTTTAACCAGATAATTGGTAATGTCAAATTCCGCTTCGAGTTTACTATCTTCGCTGTAGCCCACATATTTACCATTAACCCAAAGGTACATATTGGAAGTAACTGATCCAAAATGTGCAACCACTTGTTTTCCACTCCAGTTTTGAGGAATATCTATGATTTTACGATATGAGCCCACTGCATTGTTTTCTATAGGTGGCACAGGTGGATTTACCCAGATTTGACTTTTCCATGGATAACCTATATTTACATAAATAGGGTCGCCATAACCATTTTTTTCCCATATTCCAGGCACATTTAACAAATTCCAACCTGCATCTTCGTAATCGGGTTTATAAAAATTCAGCGGACGCTTATCAGCATCTTTTACCCAATAAAACTTCCAAGCTCCATTTAGTGTGAGATAGTTAACAGAAGATGTTGGAATATTTTTCTGAGCCATTTCCGAACTTTCATAAGGAAAAAAATGGGTGTGCATCTCTAAACGGTTTACCTCATTTTGTTCAGGATTTTTCCATTCGTCTTTTTGTCCGCTTACAATAAGTGATAGTGCACTTAAAAATAGGACGAAATTGAGTTTTTTCATTTTTGATTTTATTGATTATCGTTATTGTTTTTTTCAGTGGATAAAATTACAAAAATAATTTGACTTTTCAAGCAAACAAATGAGTCAAAAAGGTTCAATTATATTTCAAAATAATCAGCTATTTTACAAATGAAGTTACTTCCAATTATAAACCTTACTATATAAGGTTTCTTTAATTACATCAAAACATTGAGTACCAAATTCAACATCATTGCACATTATTTTCATAGGAATTAAATCACCTTCACCCTCATAAGGCGGTTGCTTATAATCGTTTGACAGAACCGAAAATCCCAACCGTTTATAAAATTCAATTCGTCGAATGGCTAATGGATTATTTGGCAATTCAACTTCCAAAATTATTGGCAAATTTGCATTTTCTTTAAATATTCCAATCACCTCACTCCCAATATTTTGATTCCTCATATTGTCAACAATTGCAAAATGCTCAATATATATGAAGCGATCGAATGTCCAATAATTAAAAAAACCTACAAACTGATTATTTTGAAGCAAAGCATGAGAATTAAATTTTTTCTCATATAACAATTCATGCTCCAAACCGTCCCAACTTCTTCGCTCTTTAAGTGGAAATGCCCTAATATAAAGGTTATACATCTTTTCGAAAAAAGGTTCGGAAACATTACTAATTCTATGAAAATTAAGCATATACTCTATCATTAACAGAAAATTAATATCAATACCCAAAAACTCTTTTATTTCGAAACAATTAAATTTACAAAATGTTCAGGTATTGACTCAGTTTATAATAAATTATCCATTGTAAAACGGTAAAAATTGAGTACTTTTGCGTCAAATTTCAAGAAATTATAATCAAACTAATTTTTATACTAACTAAATAACAAAAGTATGATTTATTCGCACGAAGTAGAACACATGTGTGTTGTAAAAAAAGGTCCTAACCATGGACCAGCTCCCATACCTGAAGAAGGCAAATGGGTGAAATCAAAAGAAATCAAAGATATTTCGGGTTTGACTCACGGTGTGGGTTGGTGTGCTCCTCAACAAGGCGCATGTAAACTGACTTTAAACGTTAAAGACGGTATTATCGAAGAAGCATTGGTTGAAACAATCGGTTGCTCGGGTATGACTCACTCAGCTGCTATGGCTGCAGAAATCCTTACCGGAAAAACTATCCTTGAAGCATTAAATACCGACTTAGTATGTGATGCAATCAATGTGGCAATGCGTGAATTGTTCCTTCAAATAGTTTATGGTCGCACACAATCTGCTTTCTCTGAAGGTGGTTTGCCAATCGGTGCAGGACTCGAAGACTTAGGAAAAGGCTTGCGCTCGCAAGTTGGAACTATGTTTAGCACAAATGCTAAAGGTGTTCGTTATTTGGAAATGGCAGAAGGTTATATCAACCGCATGGCGTTAGACGAAGATGGAGAAGCTTGCGGATACGAATTCGTACGTTTCGGTCCAATGATGGACTTGATCAAAAAAGGTGTGGATGCAAACGAAGCATTAAAAAAATCGACCAGTAAATACGGTCGTTTTGATAACGCTGCGAAATATATTGACCCACGTCACGAATAGTCAAATCAGTTGACAGTTGACAGTAAATAGTTGACAGTTAACAACCAATTAACCAATTACAAATTAACTCAATAACAAAAAAAATATGCCATTATTTGAAAGTTATGACCGTCGTATAGACAAAGTCAATGCGGCTCTAAATATGT